>JAHIRM010000008.1 GCA_018818595.1 Bacillota bacterium | reverse complement strand
TTTGGTAGTTGGACAGAACTTCCAGAAGTAACAAGTATCTATGAAGATGATTCTGTTAAATTAGATATCACTAAAACTGGATCACCTGAATTCTGGGGAATCCAAGTGAAATACAAAGGCGGAGAAATCGTTAACGGGCAAGATTATATTTTAAATATTACCATTAATGCTGAAGTCGCAAGAAAAGTATCTATTCAAGTGAAAGATAATGCTTTTGGTGGAGCAGTGACTGAATTTATAGTAGACTTAGTCGCAGGCGATAACGTATTAGCATTACCATTTACAGCTGACAATGCATCATTTGGTCTACAAATCAATATGGGAACATTTGACACACTTGATGAAGGATTAATCGAAGATGGATTATTTATCTTTTCTGATTTCTCTTTAGAGAGACCAATTTAATTAATTTACAATGGTTCATAATAATAGGTGTGAGTTGACTCACACCTATTTTCTTTTTTTGTTCTATTGATTATTAAAATAGAATCTGTTATAATAATAAATCACATAGTAAAGCGCTTTCTAAAATAGCGAAAAGATAGAAGAAGGGTGATTATATGTTTTTAACCATTTTTGATAATTTCCTAGACACGGGTCCAGGAGTTTTGGAAATATTACTTCGTATGGGATTAACTGCATTATTTGTTGGAATCATTGGAATTGAAAGACAAATGAGACACAAAACAGCAGGAGTTACAACCCATTTGATGGTTGCATTTGGAGCTTGTGGAATTGCGATTTTACAAGACAGTCTTTATCAAGAAGCATTAGGTATGGCGGTTGATCTTGCAGCTCAAGGAGTTGCAGTCAATTTAGAAAGACAAAGAATTATTGCTCAAGTTGTTACTGGTGTTGGTTTTTTAGGTGCTGGTACAATTCTTAAAACAGGCAATGGAATTTATGGATTAACTACTGCCGCAACTTTATGGCTAGCATCTATGATTGGTCTTTGCTTTGGAATGGGCGGATATACCATCGGAATCATCTTAAGTCTATTTTCACTCGTTTTCTTGACTGGATTTAGAAAATTACTTGGGTTGACTGCGTTGAAGCACGTCAAGAGTCCGGATATTTTGGGTTCTGAAATTGTAGAACAATAAAGAAATCCGAAAGGATTTCTTTTTTTTGATGAAAAGCGCAACATTTTTAGGATAATGTATGAAAGATTATTAAAGAAAAACATTCATATTTTTTGCATAATAAGCCAAAATAATGTACAATAGAGTTGTTGATTTGGAGGGATACTATGGCGATTTTAGAAATTAAAGATTTATATGTTTCAGTAGAAAACAATTTAATTTTGCAAGGAGTTAATCTCATTGTAAAGGGTGGAGAAACTCACGCAATAATGGGCCCAAACGGAACTGGAAAATCTACCTTAGCACAAATAGTAATGGGACATCCTAAATATAAGATTGAATCAGGAGATATCCTTCTTGATGGAAAAAGTCTAAAAGAAATGACCGTTGATCAAAGAAGTAGAGCTGGTCTGTTTTTAGCCATGCAAAACCCCGTGGAAGTACCTGGTGTTACGAATTTTGATTTTGTAAAAACTGCAGTACAAACAAGACTTCCAAAAGATAAACATTTAAGAATTGGTAAATTCATTCTCGAATTTGAAGATTCTGCGAAAGAATTAAAAATGGGTTCAGGGTTATCACATCGTTTTTTAAATCAAGGGTTTAGTGGTGGAGAAAAAAAACGAAACGAAATCTTGCAAATGAAACTTTTGAAACCTTCGATTGCTTTTCTAGATGAAATTGATTCAGGTCTTGATGTGGATGCTTTAAGAATTGTTGGAGAAAATGTCACTAAATTAAAATCAAAAGATTTGGGTATGGTATTAATTACACATTATCAAAGATTATTAGATTACATTATTCCAGATTTTGTTCACATCATGATAAAAGGAAATATTGTTAAAACAGGTGGAAAAGAACTAATCCAAAAAATTGATGCTTTTGGATATGATTGGCTTAAGGACGAATTAGGAATTGATGAATTAGAAGAAACTCCAAAGCAATATTCACTTGGAACTTGTGCAACAAAGAGTTTAAAGTAGGTTTATGCTTATGAAATTACCTCTTTATATATTGGACAAGCCAAATTTGATTCTTTTACACGAACAGGATTTTATCAATCAGTCAAAAGTGAAAGCAAAAATTCAAAAAAATCAAACACTTTTAACTTTTTCAAAGACTCTTGATGAAGAAATAAATCTTGTGGTTGGAGATGAATTAAAAGATAAATCAATCAAGTTGCATTTTTTAGACAATGTTCATCAAACGATTGTCATAATGATTCATCTTTCAAAGAAAAATTCAATCACACTTGATTTTGTTTTAGAAAAGAATTCACAAGTTGATGTTTTATATTTAATTACAAATACACGTAACAACAAAGCATTCCTAAAAAGAACATTCACCCTTTATGATTCTTCAAAATTATATGTAAAAACAGGGCTATTATATAATGGAACGTTCAACTTAACAGATTCCATATATTTAAAAGAAAATGAATCACTTCTAGATTATGAAATGTTAAATCTAGGATCAGGAAAAGACCATTTTACAGTCAAGCAACAAGTAATACATCAACACGAAAGAACAAGTTCAAAGATTACGAATTTATTAGTTTCAAGTGATGAAGCCACTCTTGATTATGATGTGTCAGGTACCATTAATAAAGGAATGAAAAATTCCGTATGTAAACAACAAAATAGGGGTTTAATATTAGGCGAATTTGGATCAATCAAAGTAGAACCAAAATTAAACATTGATGAATATGACGTTCAAGCTAGTCATGGAGCCGCTATTGGACAGATAAATGAAGATGAAATGTTTTATTTATTAAGTCGAGGTCTTTCTGAAAATGAAGCAAAGAAGTTAATCATTTCCGGATATACATCCCCGTTTTTATCTTTGTTAAAAGAAGGAATACATAAACAAACAGTTTCGAAAAGAATTTCAAAGAAAATAAAAGGAGTTGTCACTTAATGGAAAAGAATCTGTGGCGCGAAGATTTTCCTCAAATTCGTGAAGATGTCGTTTATTTAGATACAGCAGCTATGAGTTTGAAGCCTCAATCAGTTATTGATGAAATCAATCATTACTATAGTTCTTTAAGTGTAAATATCCACAGAGGGCTGTATCAAGAAAGTTATGAAGCTACAAAACTTTACGAAGAAGCTAGGGCAAGAATTGCAAAATTTATCAATGCGTCCATCGATGAAATTATTTTCACAAGAGGCGCAACTTCAGCTTTAAATCTAGTCGCAAATTCTTATGGACTTTCAAATCTTACTTCAAAAGATGAAATTATAACTTCAGAGTTAGAACACCATTCTTCGCTTCTTCCTTGGCAAGTAGTATCTCAAAAAACGAAAGCTTCACTTAAATACATTGAACTTTCAACAGAAGGAAGAATTACAGTTGAAAACTTTAAGAAAGTATTGAATAAAAACACAAAAGTAGTAGCTCTAACTTTCGTTTCGAATGTCATGGGGTATGTTACCCCTATGAAAGAAATTATCGAACTTGCACACAAAGTTGGTGCAATAGTAGTTGTGGACGCGGCTCAAGCGATTCAACACATGAAAATTGATGTCATAGATCTAGATCCTGACTTTCTTGCTTTTTCAGGTCATAAAATGTTAGGACCAACTGGAATCGGAGTATTATATGGGAAAAAGACTTTACTAAATGCAATGGAACCTTGTGAATTTGGTGGGGATATGAATGATCAAGTATCAAAAGACTTTTCAGAGTGGAAAGATTCTCCCTATCGATTTGAAGCTGGGACCATGCCAGTTGCATCCGCAATCGGCATGACAAAAGCCGTTGATTATTTAGAAAATATAGGATTAGATAAAATTGACGATTACATCAAAAGACTTTATCGATATACTTATGCTCAATTAAAGAAAATACCAGAAATTGAAATTTATAACCCAAACGCTGATATGGGAATTATTGCGTTTAATATCAAAAATGTTCCATCACATGATGCCGTTTCCTACTATGCAGAGAATCATATTTCTATCAGGTCCGGGCATCACTGTGCACAACTTGTCACTAAATGGTTAAATATTGCGGCTTGTTTACGCGCCTCTTTCTATTTATATAATACGTTTAAAGAAGCAGATAAATTTATTCAAACTACAAAAGAGGCTGTTGTTTTCTTTCATAAAATCGGATTTTAGGAGTGGTATTTTGGCAAACTTAGAGAATTTATATCGTGAAGTAATTATGGAACATTATAAAAACCCTAGAAATAAAGGGCTATTAATCGATGAAACTTATAAACAAATTCACATAAAAAACCCTAGTTGTGGGGATGATATCACAATTCAAACTAAAGTCGAACAAGGAATTGTAACAGATTGTAGACACGATGGTACTGGGTGCAGTATTTGTTGCTCTTCCGCATCAGTACTTTCAGAAACCATGATTGGAAAAACCATTGAAGAAGCAAAAAAAGTTGCAAATACGTATTTAAACATGATTACAAATGAAACATATGACACAACCGTTGACTTAGAAGAAGCAGAAGTTTACAAAGGGGTTCGATTATTTCCCGCAAGAATCAAATGTGCATCCATCTCATGGAAAGCATTTTTAGAGACAATTGACATAAAGTAGGTGAGCCGTATGGAAGATAAAAAACCAGATATAGAAGGAATTGTTACAGATTATAAATTTGGATTTCATACAGATGCAAAATCTGTTTTTCAAACTAAAAAAGGTGTTTCAAAAGAAGTAGTATCTCAAATCTCTCATTTGAAAAATGAACCTGAATGGATGTTAAAGATTAGACTGAAAGCCTATGAGGCATTTGTTTCCATGAAAAATCCTTCTTGGGGACCAGATCTTTCAAAGATTGATTTTAATGATATCATTTATTATATTAAATCATCTGAAAGAGTAGAAAGCGATTGGGAAAATGTACCTGCTTCTATCAAAGATACCTTTAATGTTTTAGGAATTCCCGAAGCAGAGCAAAAATATCTATCTGGAGTTACTACTCAATTTGAATCAGAAGCAGTTTATCATAGTACGATTCAAGAATTACAAGATTTAGGAGTCATCTTTCTTGATACGGATTCTGCCTTAAAAGCGTACCCAGAAATTATCAAGAATTACTTTGGAAAAGCCGTAAGTTATATTGATAATAAATACGCAGCACTAAATACCGCTGTTTGGAGTGGCGGATCATTTATTTTTGTTCCAAAAGGCGTTAAAGTCGAAAAACCACTTCAATCCTATTTTCGAATTAATACCGAAAAAATGGGTCAATTTGAACGAACGCTTATTATTGTTGAAGATGGAGCATCCCTAAACTATGTTGAAGGATGTACGGCTCCAATTTATTCAAACGACTCTTTGCACGCAGCTGTTGTAGAAATATTTGTTCAAGAAAATGCATATTGTCGATATTCTACGGTTCAAAACTGGTCTAATAATATTATTAATCTTGTGACTAAAAGAGCGATTGTTGAGTCACACGGACATATGGAGTGGATTGATGGAAACATTGGTTCAGGCCTGAACATGAAGTATCCTGGATGTATTCTAAAAGGAGATTATTCCAAAGGAACGACGATTTCAATTGCTTTTGCAGGAAAAGGTCAAATTCAAGATACTGGAGCAAAAATGATTCACTTAGGAAACTATACATCAAGTAAAATCATTTCGAAATCAATTGCTACAAAAGGTGGTAAAGTGAACTACAGAGGGCTTGTAAGTCAAGGAGCTCACGCTATTGGAGCAAAAAGTAAAGTTGAATGTGATACCATTTTAGTTGATAGAGCCTCCTCTTCAGATACTCTTCCTACAAATATCGTTAAAAATTTCAAAGGTCAAATTGAACATGAAGCAACTGTTTCGAAAGTAAGTGACGAACAACTATTTTACTTAATGAGTAGAGGGCTTACAGAAGAAGAAGCAACTGAAATGATTGTAATGGGATTTATTGAACCTTTCGCAAGAGAACTACCAATGGAATATGCAGTTGAATTAAATCAGTTAATCAAATTAGAAATGACAGGTTCAATTGGATAATATTAAAAAACACTAGATATCTAGTGTTTTTTTAATGAAAATAGTTGCATTTTATTGATAAATTATGATATATTTTCATAATCGCTATTTGATTTTTTTGTAAATTATGATAAAATAATCAAAAAGGTGGTGTTGTATGATGAAACTGGTAATGGCAATTGTATCGAATGAAGATGCAAGTAAAGTCATTAAAACGTTGATTAAAGAAAACTTCTTTGTCACAAAACTTGCGACTACAGGTGGTTTCTTGATGAGTGGAAATACAACAATGATCATCGGTGTTCAAGATGAACTTCTTGATAAATGTATTCAAGTAATTAGTGAAACCTCAAGAAGGAGAACAAAATTAGTTCCAAATGCTATTTCAAGTGAATTTGGAATATTCTCATCTACTCCTGTCGAAGTACAAGTTGGAGGCGCAACGATTTTTGTGTTAGATGTTAATCAATTCATAAAAGCATAACTTTATTTGCTATATTTCATAAAACCAATGATATGAATCATTGGTTTTTTTATGCTTAAAATTAGAAAAAAAACTTCACAAAAAATAATCATATGATATAATATATGTATACGGTTACACAAAGGAGCGAGAGCGTGAATAAGACAAAAACAAATTTCCATGATGACGGTTCTTATACCATTCAAAATATAGATGATTACAGTTATCTATATTTCCCTCTCTTTAATTATTTTGGAATGAAATCAGCGATTACGCCAACGTTACATGGCGATTTTAAGATTGACCAAAATCATTTTGGAATGATTCCGGTTTCTCAAGACGATTTAAAGAATCCTTTGAATGCTCGAAATATCTTTTTTCGAGTAGATAATCAACTTTGGAATATTACGGGCTTAACTCCAAATCAAAAAATGGAAAAAGATATTGTGACCCTCGAGAACGGGTTACTATATCAAACGATTGAACGAGAAAATTCAAAATTTAAAGTTAAAGTTACTAGTTTTGTGCCTACCATCAACAAGTGGATGGAACTTCACAAGATTACGTTCGAAAATATAAGTCAAAAATCGTTAAAAGTCAAAACAGTCATGGGGACTCCAATCTATGGTAGAAGTGCAGACAATCTAAGAGATCATCGACAAGTCACATCCCTTTTAAACCGAATACAAATCAATCAAAACGGAATCATTAATCATCCGAGTCTTTCATTTGATGAGAGAGGACATCAAGAAAACGGAATGGCATATGGCGTTTTCGCTATGTCTTCGAAACACAAAGAGGTTTCAAAATACTGGCCAATTCTTCAAGAATTTATTGGAGAAGGTGCGGATTTATTTTATCCAGATGTTCCTATGAAAAATTTAGATAATCACTATAAAATCGGCGATATTTTATCAGGCTATGAAGCGATTGGAGGATTAGAATTTTCAGAAATTACTCTTTCTCCCAATGAAAAACTGGATTTTTTGTTGTATTTTGAAATGGAAAAAAATCTTGATACATTTGCTCAAAATCAAGAGGAATATTTTACATTTGCAAGGTTTGACAGTTTATTAGAACAAAACAAACTATTTTGGCAAAATGATTTAAAAACATCTGACTTTCATATTGGTTCTCAAGCAATGTCTTGTTGGTTAAGACAAGTTGGACTTCAACCGCTCGCAAGGAGAATTTATGGAAACTCTTATTTACCTCATCATGATTATGGAAGAGGAGGAAGAGGGTGGCGTGATTTATGGCAAGATTCATTAGAACTAATTTTAAAAAACCCTACAGATGTTAGAGAAAACATTATTAGTTATTTAAAAGGTGTTCGAATTGATGGAACAAACGCTACAATCATTGGTTCTAACAAAGGAGAATTCTTAGCAGACAGAAATCATATAGTTAGAGTGTGGTCTGATCATGGAGCTTGGCCATTTATGACCACGAATCTGTATATTCAACGCACAGGGGATTTAGATCTCCTGTTTGAGAAGGAAGGATATTTTAAAGACAAATTTTCTTTTTATACCAGACAAGTTGACACTGATTATCAGGAAGCAGATGGACATGACTTGTTAACACGTAAAAACATTCCCTATAAAGGAACCGTGCTTGAACATATATTAATCGAAAATCTTACAGCTTTTTTTAACGTAGGAAAACACGGAAATATCCGAATCGAAGATGGGGATTGGAACGATGGATTCGATATGGCGAGCAAAAACGGAGAAACCGTTGCGTTCACCTTTCTATATACAGGAAATTTAACTAAAATAATTGTTATTTTAGATAAATTACGAGAAAAAGGAATTCAAAAAATAGAATTACTAGAAGAAATTTTGCTTTTGTTAGATACAATAGATTCACCAATTTCATATGACAATCCGATAGAAAAACAAAAACGATTGTTTCAATATTTTAGTCTGATTAAAAACAAAGTTTCTGGAACAACTGTATTAGTTGACATAGATAAATTGATTTTAGATTTAGAAAAAAAATATTTGTTTATGAAACAACATTTAAATGAGAATGAATGGCTATCTTCTCCCAATAAAGAGACAGGATTTTACAATGGCTATTACAACAATAATGGAGTACGAGTTGAGTCAGCCAATCCAGAAAACATTAGAATGACCTTAACAGGGCAAGTATTTCCTTTAATGGCAAAAGTAGCTTCAACCAATCAAATTACAAAAATCATTGAATCTACAAAGAAATATTTATTTGATTCAAAAATTAATTCGTATCATTTAAATACAGATTTTGGGGAAAATAAAATGGATTTAGGTCGATTTATGGGATTTGCCTATGGTCATAAAGAAAATGGTGCATTTTTTTCTCATATGACGTTAATGTATGCGTATTCTCTGCTCGAAAACGGATTTGTTTTTGAAGGAAATAAAGTTATAGAAGATATATACCTTTACTCAATCGATATTCAAAAGTCAAAAATATTGCCAGGAATCCCAGAATATTTTGATCCTCTTGGTAGAGGAATGTATCATTATCTCACTGGATCCGCTTCGTGGGTTATTTTATCTATTGTGGAGCAAGTATATGGAATTGATGGTTGTTTTGGTGATTTTGTTATCAAACCAAAATTATTAAAACATCATTTCCGAGAAGGCATTGCGTCTTTAAATGTCGTTTTTCATTCAAAATTGCTTCATATAAGCTTTTTAAATCCATCCCAACTCGAATATGGAACGTATCAGATTGAAAAAGTCTTAATAAATGATAAACTATATGTGTGCCATAATAATCGTTTTGTTCTAACGGAATCAATGATTGAAAAAGATGGAACGATTAAAATTGTATTGGAGGGAAAAAAATGAAGAAGTATATCTTAGATTGGTCAGATGAATTTGACGTTGATGGATTACCAGACCCCACAAAATGGAGTTTCGATACAGGCAGTAAAAAATGGGGGAATGGTGAGCCTCAATATTACACTGATGGAAAAAATTCAACTATTAAGAATTCAATTTTAAATATTGAAGGACGAGTTGAGCCTTTTGAAGATTCTCCCTACACTTCTGCAAGACTTACGACATATCAAAAGAAACATTTTATGTACGGCCGTATTGAGGTGAAAGCCAAAGTTCCGACTGCGAAGGGTTCGTGGCCTGCAATTTGGCTGCTTCCAATTGACTTTAAAGAGAAAAAAAGTTCATGGCCTAGATGTGGTGAAATTGATATTATGGAGCATGTTTCTCATTTATTTGATAACATTCACGTAAGCTTACACACCGAACTTTTTAATCATGTTCAAAGAACTCAACGAACTCATTTTGAATATTTAGAAGGAATCACTTCTGATTTTCAAGTGTATGCAATGGATTGGACAAAAGACTATATTGAATTTTTTATAAATGAAAAACTATTCGCACATTATGACAAAATAGAAGAAGGATATGATACTTCTGAACTTGGATGGCCTTTTGATAAACCTTATTACTTGATTCTAAATCAAGCAATTGGCGGTACCTGGGGCGGAGATGTTAATGTTAAAGATTACCCATCTCCATTTTTAATTGATTATGTCAGATACTATAAAATAATTGAAGAATAAGGTTGGAAACAACCTTTTTTTTCTCTTAACATCTTTGTTGAATTTTAAAAGTAGACGTAGTATAATAGTGTATGTAAACAGTTACATAGCTAAAGGAGAATGCACATATGATTAAAGTAATAGCTACGGCAAAGGATACTGCTTATCGCCTTAGTGAAGTTGATACTCTTTTTAATAAAAGCCAAAATTCGAAAATAAAAATTCAAGTAAACCCACTCATAAAATATCAAGAAATCATTGGCTTCGGTGGTGCTTTTACTGAATCTGCTTGTTATAATCTTTTTCGAGTTAATGATAAAGTAAGAGAAAAAGCCTTGAAGCTATATTTTGATCCAGAAGAAGGCATTGGGTATACAATAGGGCGAGTTTCCATTCATGGATGTGATTTCTCTTTAAGTAGTTATACCTACATAGAAGAAGGAGATTCTGACTTAAAAACGTTTGATATTTCTCGGGATTTTAAATATGTGATTCCTACGATTAAGCAAGCGGAACAAATAGCAAAACAAAAGATTAATCTTTTAGCGTCACCTTGGACGCCTCCTGCTTTTATGAAAGACAATCATTCCCCCATTAAAGGAGGGCATCTTTTAAAAGAGTTTGCTCCTGCTTGGGCAAATTATTTTGTTAAATTTATTGAAGCATATCGAAAAGCCAATTTATCTATTTGGGGAGTCACCATTCAAAATGAACCTGCAGCGGTTCAAAGATGGGATTCTTGCATATATTCAGCAATCGAAGAAAGGGATTTTTTAAAATACCATCTTGGACCTACTATGAAAAATTCAAGTGCAAAAGATGTAAAAATTCTTGTTTGGGACCATAATAGAGATGTTATTGTTGAAAGAGTAAAACCAATCTATGAAGACAAAGAAGCAAGTCAATATGTATGGGGAACTGGATTTCATTGGTACGTAAGTGATGCATTTGAAAATGTAGGTAAAGTTCATGACCTCTACCCCGATAAAGGGCTATTATTTACAGAGGGTTGCGTTGAAATGGGTGTACACTTTAAAGACTGGGAAACAGGCGAAAAATATGCAACCAATATGTTTGGAGATCTTTCTAATTGGTGTCAAGGATATATTGATTGGAATCTATTTTTAGATAATTTAGGTGGACCTAATCATGTAAATAACGTATGTGACAGTCCAATCATTATTGATATTTATCCTGAAAATTTAATCTTAGAATCATCCTATTATTATATAGGTCAAATTTCAAAATATGTTTTACCTAAAGCATTTCGAATCAATACTACTTTAACAAACAACGCTTCTCTTGAAGTGATTGGCTTTGAGAATCCAAACAAAGATATCGTTTTGATTGTACTTAATAAAACCGATGAAGAAGAAACGTTTGAAGTAGAATTAAATAATCTCTCAAAAGGATTCAAATCTTTACCTCATTCAATTATGACATTAATCTATTCCTAAAGGGCCAAAAAAAATGGAAAAAATAAAAGCTGTAAATCTCGGTGGATGGTTTGTCCTTGAAAAATGGATGAAACCAGAAATGTTTGAAGAATATAATATACCAAAAAGATGTGAAACTTCTTTTGTTTGTAATCATCCTTTTGCCAAAAAAGCTTTGGAAAAACACTGGGAATCTTGGATTACAATTGAAGATATTTTTTGGTTAAAAAATGCAGGAATTAATCTAGTAAGAATTCCGGTTCCATGGTGGCTCTTTCCAGAAGATTTTGTTTTTCCATATCCCTATCATACGCCTATTAAATACTTGGATAAAGCGATGGATTTTATTCATGAAGCAGGAATGAAAGTGATGATAGATTTACATACGGCTCCTGGAAGTCAAAATGGATTTGATAATGGTGGAATTGATGGAGAAAGAACATGGCAAGATGACTTAAATAATATCGAAGTGACAACTCAAGTTCTTGAAAAAATTGCTCTTCGTTATAAAGATCATCCTGCACTTCATTCCATTCAATTTTTAAATGAACCTCATCGAGCAATTGATATTGATTTAATTAAGAATTTTTATTTAGATAGTTATAAGCGTTTAAGAAAAATCTTAAGTCCTAACATCGGACTTGTTTTTCACGATGCATTTCGCTTTTCTGAATGGAACGATTTTTTCTTAGATAATCATTTTGAAAATGTATATTTTGACACACATATTTATCAGTGTTTTGATGAATACTTTGATCGAATTGATACAACAACATTTCTCAATCATCCGTTTTTTGTTCAAACGAAATTAGAAAAAATGGAAAAAATAGTACCAGTAATCATTGGAGAGTGGAGTCTTGGAGCAAGAAGAATGGAATTTGATGGTCCAAGAGAAATGTTTGAAACTTCCTACTCGACCAACCAATTAAAAGCTTATGAGAGTGTTACTGGTTGGGTTTTTTGGTCATATAAAATTTCAGATTTCAACAGCGGATGGAATTTCAGAGCATTAGTTGAAAGGGGAATTATTCAATTGTGAAGAAATTTTTAGTAGTTTTTACACTATTATTTTTTGGCTTTTCTGTTTTTGCTTGCGAAGAAAGAACTTCTATTGAAACAACAACATCACTTACAACCGTATCTGAAACAGATATTTCTACTTCAACAGAAACAATTTCTTCAACCGAAACCATTGATTTTTCTTCCATTGAAGTTAAGGCTTATTCTTCCAATAACCTTTTAGAGTTATCTGATATTTCAGATTCGATATCTTCTTGGGATTCTGAAAATAGTGCTCCCGCTTCCATTTCGGTTGATGATTTAATCAGTTATCAAACTTATTATGGAGCCGGTGCTGCTTTGACTTATTCAAGTGCCTATGTTATTAGTGAATCACCAGACCGAAATGAAATCATCCATTATTTATTTAGCGAAGAAGGACTTCATCTTCAATTGATAAGATTAACGATTGGCGCAAGTGATTTTGTGGCAAGTGAAATGGGGCATTATACCTATGATGATACTCCTTCCAATGTTGAAGATTTAACATTAGATTATTTTTCAATTGAAAATGATCGAATCATCATTGATCTTTTACAAGAAGCTCTAGCAATAAATCCAGATATCGTCTTTATTGCCGCTCCTTGGAGCGCTCCTGCTTGGATGAAAAACAATAAAAGTTTATATGGAGGAACTTTAAGAACAGATTATTTTAATGCATACGCAAACTATCTTGTAAAATATATTATTACAATGCAAGAAGAAGGAATTGATATTCATTACCTTTCTATCCAAAACGAACCATATTATGCAGCAGTTGATTATCCTGGTATGACTTGGACAATTGATACAACTAAAATATTTATTCGTGATTTTTTAGGCCCAAAATTAGTTGAAAATGAATTGCAAACCAAATTAATGATTTGGGATCACAATCCAGAGGATAATTCAGGGAATTTAATTGATTTTCCTGTACGAGTATTGCTAAATGATGCAACGGCTTCTTTTATAGATGCAATTGGAGTTCATTGTTATACAGGCGATGAACAAGATATGAAAGATTATCTTACCTATTTAAGTACAAATAACCCCGAAGTAGAAGTGTTTATGACAGAATGTACTGCGACAACGACTTATCAAAATAGAGAAAATAATATTGAATGGTCTATAAGAAGAATGTATACTTCGGCCTATAATTTAGGAGCAGTAGGAACAACTTACTGGAATTTGGCTTTAGATCCAGAAGGATTAACCCACTTAGGTGGATGCGATACATGTACTGGATTAATAAGCGTTCCTTTAAATCAGGAGTCAGGATATACTCTTGAGGCAGACGGATATGTGAGTGCCCATTTTTCGAAAGATATTCTATCAGGAGCTAAAAGAATTTTGACTTCGTCGAATAATTCTTCTCTTTTAGTTTCAGGCTTTGTTGATGAAAACAAAAAAATTACTTTAGTAGTATTTAATGATGGGCCTCAAAAAACGACTTCCATTGTTTGGCAAAATAATACTTTTTTAATTGTACTTCCAAGCAATAGCTTAACTACTATTACTTGGACAAAACCAAGCTAGAATGAGAGGACTATGATGAAAAAAAGTGTAGTGATCATTGTACTATTATTATTTTTATTTATAGTGGGATGTCAAAAGAGTTTGACTTCCACTT
Organism: Bacillota bacterium; assembly: GCA_018818595.1. Classification (NCBI taxonomy): domain Bacteria; kingdom Bacillati; phylum Bacillota; species Bacillota bacterium. Next base: position 114,347 of record JAHIRM010000008.1, on the reverse strand, counting down.
CAACCACTGTTTCAATCACATCTTCTGAAACATTATCTACGACAACTTCAATTACTGAATCAACTACGACCTCTTTTTTGACAAACATAGCAGAAGTAAACTATGAAGGATCTTATTGCGATGATTTAGAAGTAGATTATGCTTTTATTGATGATTTACTTGAAAGTCTTGATTTAGATGAAAAAGTCGGTCAAATGTTACAAGCTGAAAAAAATGGAGCTTCCTCTCTTGATGCAAAAACCTACAATTTAGGATCTGTATTAAGCGGAGGAGGATCCTCTCCGGATACAAATGATGCATATCACTGGTATTTAATGTATAAAGGATATCAAACCGCAATGAGAACGTCTTCTTCACAAATTCCCATCATGTATGGAGTGGACGCAGTTCATGGACATAATAATGTCTATGGCGCAACTATTTTTCCTCATAATATAGGTCTTGGAGCTGCAAATGATCCAGATTTAATGGAAAAAATTGGAATCATAACCGCAAGAGAAGTACGAGTAACAGGAATCAATTATACCTTTGCTCCAGCGGTTAGTATTGTTCAAGATATTTCATGGGGAAGAAGTTATGAATCTTTTGGTGAAAAGTATGAATTGGTGTCTAATTTAGCTGAACCTTATATTAACGGACTTCAATCTTATTGTGTTGCCTCAACAGCAAAACATTTTTTAGCAGATGGCGCAACAGACGATGGTCAGGATCAAGGAGACGCTACTTTAACCCAAGAACAAATAAGAGATATTCACTTACAACCCTATTATGCAGCAATCAATGCAGGTGTTTACACCATAATGGTTTCTTACAGCTCAATTAATGGAGAAAAAATGCACCAAAGTAAATACTGGATTCAAGAAGTACTAAAAGACGAAATGAACTTTGAAGGATTTGTTATTTCTGATTACAACGCTATTCATCAATTGCCAGGAGAGTATTATGACAAACTCGTTTCTTCTATCAATGCAGGAATTGATATGTTAATGGAACCTTATGATTGGAAAAGCGCCATTGAAACTATTTTATTAGCTGTGGCTAATGGAGATATTTTAGAAGAAAGAATTAACGATGCGGTTAGAAGAATCTTAATTGTTAAATACAAAATGGGTTTATTTGAAGAAGAATTTTACGACGAAACAACTGGTGATTTTTATAGATTAACCTACGATGGTAATTTTTATACCACCGAAAATAAAGAAGTAGCAAGAGAAGCCGTAAGAAAATCACTTGTTTTACTTAAAAATGATAATAATGCACTTCCTTTATCAAAAGATCAAGATGTAGCAGTAATAGGTGAGGGAGCAGACAATATTGGAATTCAATCAGGAGGCTGGACCATTTCTTGGCAAGGAGATGACGCCTCAAGGTTGACTAAAGGAACCACAATTCTTTCGGGAATGAGGCAAGCGGTTTCAGGTACAAGCGGATCTGTTTATGATAATACAGAAGATGCAGATACTGTTGTAGTTGTTTTATCAGAAAATCCATACGCTGAATTTAGCGGAGATAACGATACTTTAACGCTTACAGGGCCAACTGCTTGTAGTCAAAATGCAGCTTTGTTAGATGAAGCATTGCAAGCTAAAAGCCAAGGAAAAACTGTTATTGCTTTGTTAATAACCGGACGCCCTTTAATTATCAATAACTATTTACCGTTTTTTGATGCTGTTGTTGCTTGTTGGCTTCCTGGGTCAGAAGCGGGGCTTGGCATAGCAGATGTATTATATGGAGACTATGATTTTTCTGGTAAATTACCCGTCACTTGGCCAAAAACATTGTCGGGTGTTGGTATGAATAGCAATTCATTAAATTATGATCCAACCGTCGTCGAATTTGCTTTTGGATTTGGACTTTCATACAAAGAAGAATAGTGATTAGTAATGTAAGATTGAGATAGACTTTATTGGCATAATCATTTTACATTTGAAGTAAAATAAATCATCAATATTTTATGAGGAAGACGAGAAAAACCTCGCGAACGAGTATTGAAAAGAATTGATAAAGGAAGGTTTTTATTCATTCAAAAAAAGTTAGAATGACTGAAAATGATTATGATTAAATAATGAAACTTAATCACAAAAAGACTATCGATGAAAAAAATATGTAACCAATTACATAAAAAGTGTTGAAAACGCTTTACTGATATGATAAAATAATTCGTGTATAATAAAAATATAGGAGGAAAATAATGAAAAAGTTTTTAATGGTTTTTGTAGTATCGGCTTTTTTGTTGGTTTTAGTTGGTTGTGGAGAAGTTACGACCACTACAACCACTACTCAAACTACATCTGAAGAAACTACTACTGAATTAACAAATATTGAATCTGACACAGGACTTGATAAAAACGTTGTCGGAGAAATAGATATCGTTTTATGGAGTGGGTCTGGTCAACAATATTATGATTTAGGACATCAAACTTATGATGCAATTGATTTGCCTGCTCAAAATGATGCGGCAGCATATGCGGTTGCCAAAGCATTTAATGAAATTTATCCAAACATTGTTATTAACGGATATTTTAAAACAGGAGGCCCAGATAATTGGAGCCAAACCTTAGAAACTTATAAAGATGACGAAGGACGTTTTCCAGCAGTTTGGGCGTCCATGGGATTATACAGCGACCTTGAAAAAGGAATCGTTGCCGATCTTACTCGTTTTGAAGATGATCCTTTATATGAAGCTTTAAATCCAAGTGCAATGGAAATGATGAATTATTACGGATTCCAAGCTGGACTTCCACAATATATTCTTCCTTGGGGAGTTTACGTGAATAAATCACTTGCGGATACGAACGGAATAGAAATGCCAAGTTATGATTGGGATATCGATGAATATACCGATTTTGCTTCACATTATTCACTTGAACCAGATTCTATTTATTTTGGAGCAATGGATACTCCGCTTTCCTTTATTTCAACAGGAACAACTACAATGTATGCCTCTCTTGCAAGCTACACTTCTGGAGATACATTTATTAATATGAACTCTGGAGAAGTCAGAGATATGATAGGCTACATTCACGAATGGGTAGACGGTACTCTTTGGGGACGATATGATCAAGAAATGTTAATTACTCCTGATGGATCTGGTCCAGTCGCAACTTATATTGCTGGAACCGGTTGGTGGGATTATGATATCTTTAGAACTGGTGGTCTTTTAACGTTTGATGGTCAACCATGGATGATGGGTGACTGTGCTGAAACCGATCCTGATTGGTGGGCAGTATGTAATATCAATGATTGGGATATTTATCCAAGACCTGCAACAGAATATCAAGATACAACAATAGGAATCGTTTTAGATCCTATGGCTGTTTATAATTATTGTTTAGAAGGGGCAACGATTGAGTGTACTCCAGAAGAAGAATTAAAGATTCAAATTGCTTACACATTTGCTATATTCTGGGCTGCAGATAGCCGTTCTTTCGAAGCAAGAGCTAATCAATTATTTTATGATGAAACTTCAGATGCGTATTCTTCAGCATTAAACGACTCTCTTCCAATTGTTACTGGAGCAATGTTTGATGATCAAATGGCTTATTGGTATACACCAACAAAACACATTCGATTTGGCGCAACCAATGACGATGGAGATTATTTAATGCCAGGATTCCAAGAAGTATTAAGATTATATCTTGAAGGACAGTTCTGGGATATCTCAGATAAAGCCTTCCCTTGGAACTATTCTTTTGAAGGATCAAGTCGAGCTATTTTATACGAATGGTTACACTACTATTTGGCAGAGGTAAATGGAGATAAAACAAAATTTGATACAGACTTTACATCTACCATTCAATCCTTACTTCCTACATGGAATGACCTAGCAAATCAGCGCTTGGTTACAGCGTTTGATGATATTAAGATTGCACTTCAAACTTATTATGGGTATTCTTCATCCGATTTCGAATAAATCAAAAAAAAGGTGTGTGTAAACACACCTTTTATTTTTTTAAAACTGTTTATTAATATAGACACTATTTTATGATTTATGATATAATTAAATCGTATGTTACGGTTTACATACGTGAAAATAAAATAAAATTAGTGCTTTTGGAGGAACTCATATGAAGTTAAAAAAATTCATAAAACCTATCATCATTATTTTACTAATTGTCATTGCATTTGTTTTTGTTTTTGACAATCCTTTTTTGCAATCTGATTATGATAGTTGGAATGAAGAAATCACAGATACAATGTATGAAGATGCTTTAAATGTTATTAAAGGATCTTCCGATTACATAACAAGATATTCATATATTAGTTTTCTCGAAGAGTTTCAAATTCAATATGGACTTGAAGATTATGATGCAACTTTGTTAGGAGCAGCTGCTACTTCAAATTTTGATTATCAAGGGAACAAAGCAATCGACCTTGAAGAAGCCAATATTGTTAATTATCAAGTTTCAATTGATCAAGCCGGTTTGTATTATATTTACGTTGATTATTACGTCAAAGAATCTGTTTTGAATAATCTGACTATTTCCGTTAAAATAAATGACGAAATTGAGTTCGATGATGCACAAATCGTTGATGTGCCACTGATATGGGAAGATGAGTCAAAAGAATTTTCACTTGATACCTACGGAGATGAATCCTTACCAAATCAACTAAGAGTTTTAGAGTGGAAAACACTCCCACTTTATAATAATACGTATACGACCACTGAACCACTGCTTTTTTATTTTGAAGAAGGGAATAATACCATTACTTTTGAAAATGTAATATCAGGAGCCGTTCTTTTTGGAGATTTACAAGTTGTAAGTCCAAAAGTAGTTCCATCTTATGAAGCTTATAGTACTTTATATGTTTCTGAAAATCATCCCGAAACAATTTTAAACATCGATGCGACAGAATATGTAGACAAAAACTCATCTTATGTCAGATTATATTCCTTCCAATCTCCATCTGTTTCTCCTTTTGATTCTATTGATAAAAAATTAAATGTAATCAACGGAGCAGCTTGGTATCGCTCAGGCCAAGAAGTAACCTACTCTTTTACAGTCAGCGAAACAGGGCTATACCACTTAAATTTACATTACTTAAATGATAAAGATGAATTTAGTGTTTTTCGTTCCATTTACATTGATGGAGAAATTCCGTTTGATGCGTTTGAATCTTATGAATTTAAAGTGACCGGTCAAAACACTTGGGCAAATGAAGTTCTTGGAACGGACGAAACCCCATTTGATATTTACTTAGAAGAAGGAGTTCATCAAATCGCTTTTAGAGTTGAAACCGATTCTCTTTCAGAAGAATTAAGAAATATTCAATTGTTAGTGGACCACATCAATGCTTTTGCCCTGAATATTCTTAAAATTACAGGAGTGAATATTGATGCAGACCGCAAATGGCAATTTACAAATTATATCCCTGAAACTGAAAGCTATCTAAGGGCGTATGAAACCATCATTAAACGAGCAGTCGTCACTTTAAGCAAGTATTCAAACCAATCTGATTTATCAGCTACATTAGCTTATTTGAAAACGGCGGTAAGTGCTCTTGAAGTCATAGTAGAAGAGCCTGACAAAATTCCACTTTATTTGGATTCTCTTTACAGTGGAACCGGATCTGTTACACAAATGCTTGGAGATTCGTTAACAATGATTTCAAAACAACCTCTTTATCTTGATGGATTTACCATTTATAACGATAATGAATTAGATTCTCCTAATGCGAATTTTATTCAAAAATTAGGAAGTGGTATTCGTACGTTTACCGCATCATTTACCGAAAAAAAATACATTACTGAAAACAATCCAGAAGCTGTAAATATTTGGGTGAGTCGCTCGCTCATTTATGTCGATTTAATGCAAAAAATGGCAGATAAAGCTTTTTCAGGTACTGACATTCAAATTAAAATATCTATTATGCCTGATGCAAATAAATTAATTTTAGCAAATGCTGCAAATCAAACTCCTGACGTTGCTTTAGGACTACCATCTTATATGCCTTTTGATTTAGCCATTCGTGGTGCGCTTCAAGATTTATCAGAATTTTCTGATTTTTGGGAAGTAGCAAGCGAATTTAGTCCAGGTGCATTTATTCCATATGTGCTAGAAGACAAAGTATATGCTATTCCAGAAACACTAGAATTTCATGCTTTAGCGTATCGAATTGATACGATGAATGCTTTAGGGTTATCAATTCCTAGTACTTGGGAAGATGTAATCGATATGCTTCCAACTTTACAACGATATGGAATGAATTTTTTCTATCCAACAAGTGGAGGAACCAGTTTAAAATGGTTTTACCAAACATCAGCTTTGATTTATCAAAGCGGAGGTTCTATTTACAATGAAGATGGATTATCCACTTCAATAAATTCTGAGCAGTCATACAACGGATTAAAATTATTATCGGATTTGTATACGACATATAGTTTGCCTTCTTATGTTGCTAGCTTTTATAATTCTTTTAGATACAATACGCTTCCTATTGGAATTATCGATTTTAATACGTATTTAACTCTTAAGAATGCAGCACCAGAATTAACAGGTCAATGGGCACTAGCTCTCTACCCTGGAATTGAAGATGAAAACGGCGATGTTCAAAGATGGTATATCGCCAATGGAACAAGTGCAATTATGTTTAAGAATGAAGATACTCAAAAACTGTCAGACAGTTGGGAATTCATGAAGTGGTGGTTATCTACAGAAACACAAACTGAGTTTGCATTTGCACTTCAATCAACTTATGGGCCAGAATATGTATGGTTATCTGGAAACATTGAAGCTGTTGCAAATTCACCAATTGATTCTGCAGATAAAGCAGTTATCTTAGAACAAGTTACTTGGCTTGTGGATGTTCCAAGAACGCCAGGACAATACATGTTAGAACGCGGATTGTCCGATATTTGGAATACCGTTACGTTTGATGGAACCTCCATTCGAGTTGCCATCGATGATCAAGTATTAAAAATAAATCGAGAGATTACAAAAAAAATGGTGGAATTTGGGTATATCGATTCGAATGGAAACATACTAGTCCCTTATACCATTCGTGATACCGCTTGGATTCTAGAACAAATAGAAAACTATTTTGCAGAAGGCGGTGAATGATATGAGTGAACGGGTTGTTAAAAACGGAACTCCTTTGAGAAAAATTAGGCGTTTTTATGAAAACAAAGTGAAACCATCCGTTAATAAAATCGATAAAGATAAAGCATCTACTGTATTGCTTTTAGCTCCTTATATTTTGTTATTTACTCTTTTTATTATCATCCCAGTCCTTGTAGCATTTTTCTTATCGTTTACTTATTTTAATGTAATCGAAATGCCAAGCATTGCTGGAATGTCTGGACTTTATAATTATGTAATGATTTTAACGCAAGATGAAGTATTTCTTCGCTATGTACTTCCAAACACGTTAAAATATGCCATAATTACCGGACCTGGAGGATATTTGCTATCGTTTATCATGGCTTGGATGCTATCACAAATTCAAGCAACTCCAAGAAAAATTTTAGCGTTAGCATTGTATACCCCTTCTATGTTAGGTGGCGTTTTTATTGGTGTCATCTTTCGAACGTTGTTTAGTGGAGATAAATCTGGGTACATCAATTCCATTTTACTGAATATCGGTGTTATTAATACCCCTCTTGATTTTTTACAATCCGGAAATTATTTAATGAACATTATGATATTTGTAACACTTTGGTCTTCGATGGGTATCGGATTTTTATCGATGCTTGCAGGTATTTTAAATGTAAATAAAGAAATGTATGAAGCCGCTTATATCGATGGAATTAAAAATAGGTTACAAGAAATTTTTTACATTACCATTCCTTCTATGAAACCTCAAATGCTCTTTGGAGCAGTCATGGCTATCGTGGGGGCATTTAATGCTGGAGGAATTGGTGTTGCACTTTCAGGATCCAATCCGACACCACAATATGCAGGACAATTAATCGTAAACCATATTGATGATTATGGTTTTCTTCGGTATGAAATGGGATATGCCGCAGCGTTGTCCGTTATTTTATTAATCATTATTTTGCTCTTTTCACGAGTTGCATATTCGTTATTTGGGGAAAGGGATTAGGTGATGCTATATGGCTAGTTTTTTAGGAACTCAAATTAATCCGAAAAAATTTCATAAATCCCAAATGAAATTTTATGTTATCTTACTTCCAATAGGATTGTTTATGCTTTTGCCTGTGGTTTATGTTATATCACAAGCGTTTAAACCGTTAAGTGAACTTTTCTTATTTCCACCGAGATTCTTTGTATCCAATCCAACGTTTGATAATTTTACAAGATTATTTAGAACCGCATCTGGTACAGGAGTACCGATGACAAGGTATTTATTTAATTCGATTATCATAACAGGACTTACAATCACCTTGACCTTAGTTATTACATTATCAACTGGATATGCGTTATCCAAAAAAAGATTTAAATCTAAAAAAGTCCTTTTTAAAATCAATCAAACCGCGTTAATGTTTGTTGCAACAGCGGTTGCTATTCCTAGATATTTAGTAGTGTCTTCTTTAGGGCTTACCAATAGTTTCTTCGCTCATATTATTCCATATCTTGCGATGCCTGTTGGCCTATTCCTTGTGAAACAGTTTGTAGATCAAGTTCCAGATGAATTGATTGAAGCAGCTAAAATTGATGGAGCAAATGATTGGGACATTTTATCAAAAATAATTGCACCTTTAGTAAAACCAGCTTTGGCAACAGTTGCAATTCTATCGTTCCAAATGATTTGGAATTCTACTGAATCATCAAACATATACATCATTGATGAAACAAAGAAGACATTCGCGTTTTATATGTCAACTTTAACTTCGTCTACTTCGGGTCCTGCAGGAGTCGGAATATCTGCTGCAGCTGGACTTGTAATGTTTATTCCAAACTTATTTATCTTTATTATCATGCAAGGTAATGTCATGGATACCATGAGTCATTCAGGAATCAAATAGGAGGTGACAATGTGAAAATTATCAAGAAAATAAGTCTTTTTACCATCATGCTTCTTTTATTTGTTTTTGCATTTATACCATTGTCGACTCAAGTGTTTGCTTCGTCTTCGACAACCTATACCTATGCCTTAGATGACAATGAACATTTTGTAAGAACCCAAGATGCTTATCTTCCTGGACAAACGGTTACTTTTTTGGGGTTAGATAAACCTGCAGATATCGCCATCAATGAAGATAATTTTCTAGTGATTGCAGATTCTGGAAACAAACGAGTTCTTGTATACAATCCAGTTGCCAATGAAGTTGTTTTAGAAATTACCAATTCGCAAATGATCAATCCAAGTGGAGTCTTTGTAGTGTTAGAAGAGTCAAGTTATGTAGGATATGGTGATATATACGTAGCAGATCCTTCTGCAGGAATTGTATTTCATTTTGATAAAGACGGATTACTGTTAGATCAATTTGGAAAGCCTAATTCCATTATGTATGAGTCCCTTGAATTTCAACCAGAAAAAATTGCGGTTAATAAATCAGGGATTATGTATGTTGTATCAAAAGGAACAAGTGATGGAATCGTTCAATTATCAAATACTGGAGACTTTTTAGGTTTCTTTTCCTCAAACCAAGTAACTCTTTCATTAAGAGAACAATTTCAACAACTTATTTATACGGATGAACAATTGGATAACTTAGGGATAAATCTAACACCACCTGTTTTTACAAGTGTGTATATTGATACGAATGGAATTGTCTATTCGAGTTCATCTGGAATTCAAGTTGAAAACATTAAAAAACATAATACGCAAGGAACTAATATGATATCAGAAATGTTGGTGGTATCTTATCAATATTCCGATTTATATGTTGACAATCAAGGCATTATTTATACGGCAGATCAAAGTGGATTTATTGACATTTATACCAATGATGGCGAATTCATTTACTCTTTCGGAACCATAAACGAGATTTCTATTGCTGGGTTCTTTAAAACCTTAACTGGAATTGCTGTTGATTCAAATGGTCAAATTTGGACAGTTGACTCAGGTAACAATTACTTACAATCCTTTGTACCAACAGAATACGCAACAACGATTTATCAAGCAATCAATTTATACAATGAAACAAAGTACAATGAAGCCATTGAACTTTGGAAAACCGTACTTAGTTTAAATCAATTATCTATTTTAGCCCATAATGGAATTGCAAAAAATTATCTTCAAATTGAAGAATATCAATTAGCATCAGAACACTTTAAAATATCTGGCAATAGAGCCCTTTATTCGGAAACGTTTTGGGAGATTCGAAATATTTGGCTTCAACAGTACTTAATTGGAATTATCGGAATAGGATTGTTATTTGGAATTGCATACGTTGCTGTAAAAGTAACCAACAAAAAATATCATTATCTATCTCCGATCAGCAATGCTTTTCATAAAGTAAAAGATGTCAGAATTATTAATGATGTATTATATATGTCTCAGGTTTCAAAAAAACCTGCTGACGCTTTTTATTACTTAAGAAAGAAAACCAAAGGATCCTATGCAGGTGCACTGATCATTTTTGCAATAACGTTTTTTAGCTACTTGCTATTTGTTTCTGGAAAAGGCTTTATATTCCAATACACTGATTTAAAGGATTTAGATTTAGGTTCGATTATCTTAGGATTTATCATTATCATTGGATTATTTATCATTTGTTCGTACCTTGTAACATCGATTCAAGATGGAGAAGGAACTTTAGGAGAAATCTTTAAAGGTGTATCCTATTCGATGTTTCCTTTCATTATTGCTTGTATTGCGACCACTTTGTTTTCTTACGTAGCAACGACAAATGAAATTTTCCTACTAAACCTTATCTTTTATCTTGGATTAGGATGGAGTCTTCTTTTAGTTTTTATCTCGATTTCTGAAATTCAAAATTATACCTTTGGACAAACCATTAAAAGCATTCTTTTAACCGCTTTGTTTGTAATTATTATTTTACTTGTATTGTCCTTTGTACAAATGACACTTCGACAAGTATTCAGTTTCTTTCAAGAATGGATAAAGGAGGCGATTAGAAATGTTTTCAATTAAGAAAGTATTATTAATTGTTGTTTTATTTCTTTCCATTACTCCTTTGGTTGCACAAGCAAATTATGTATCAACAGGAAGAGATACTCAAGAAAACCCAGAAACACTTACCAATATCCTTCCAGCCGATTATGATCAAGCCGGTTATGCAAAATTATCAGAAAACGACATCTATACATTTTACTGGCAAGAAGCAAGAGATGTTCTAGTCATCTACGATAAACGAAATGGGTATACTTGGAAGACAGGATTAGATATCGATCCAAACGCCAGTAGAACAGAACAAAGTACAGTTTGTAAAAATTTACGAAACGATTATAATGATGATTTAATTACTTATGATGAGTTTGAAGAGGGTTGCCAAATTAGTGTTGACTCCATTACCGGAACGACTACAGGACCACTTGTTGCAAATTCCCTTTTGTTCTTTGAGTATTTTAGCAAAGGAGCAAACGATTCTTTCTATCAAACAAATGCAGTTTACAGTAGTTATCTTAAGACATCGCTTTATAAAATGACTTCGACAATGCAACAAGTCAATGGGGATGAAACTCATTGGAAATTTACCGTGTATGCAGAAAATTTAGGTGTGGATAAAACGCTTGATTTGAGAATAATTGCAGATCTTTATTTAAGCGTTGATGGATTCCAAATACAAATAGCAAATGAGAATTTGAGCGGAACCGCTTTGCCTTATCTATCTTCAATTGGTATTGCATCCTATTTAGGTGCCGTTGGTGGAATTGATTATGTTTTCACGACTACACCAAAAACCATAGATGAAAATGGCGATTATGATTATGTTGAATCTCAAAGAGATATGGTAGATGGATATTCATTTGTGCCAGATGGAAGTGGAGCGTTAATCCGATTTAGAGATAATTCTGTTTCATTATCTAGATATCAAGCATACGTTTATGGAGCAGATCCATCTCAAACCATACAAAATTACCGAATTTGGGAAGGAATATATGTTCCTTTCAAAACAGCGTCCATTCCAGTTTATGGAATGGCCCACGGAAACAACCAAGCAGCATACGTTGCTTACGCAAGTTCTGGAGATGAGTTTATGTATATCATTTCGACTCCAGAGGAAAACGTTTATCACTACAATAATACCTTTGCTAAATTTAATTACAATTTTAGTTATAATAAACTTTATACCTTAGATGGAGATAACCCCGTTCCAAGTATTGGCGATGCCATTAATGTGTTCGACATAGAGATGAACTATAATTTTCTTTCAGGAGATGGAACTGATGATAATTATCCAGCCAATTATGTTGGAATGGCTCAAAAATATAAAGACTTCTTAATCTCTGAAAACATTCTTGCTTTAGAAGAAACAACAGAGTCTCAAATTGGGCTTCGACTTGATTTCTTAATGGCTGATTCTGAAAATTCAATCGTAGGATATAATACGCAAATTGCGACTACAGCAAGTGATGTTAAAACAATTCTAGATGATGTTATTTCAAAAGGAATTACGAATATTTCTTCCGGACTTATCGGATGGCAAAAAGATGGATTGACACTAGGAACTCCTACTAAAGCAGAATTTTCAGCTCAAATAGGCTCAAAAACTGCTTATAAGAATTTAATTAACTCCTTTTTAGAACAAGGAGTCGATATATCGTTTTATCAAGATTATTATAAGATTAATGAAGAACAGATTTCTCTTTACAAAAATGCGACAAAACATCCAGCTGGATGGTATGCAAGAATTTTAACCTATGAAGATCCTATCTCTGTTTTTTATTATGCGAGACCTCTAAAGAGTGTTGATTGGTTAAACAATCAATCAAAAACCTTTATTGATATGGGAGTTAGAAGCATTACCGTTGATGGAATTTCGAATAATTTAATTTCAGATTATTCAGAAAACTTGACTTCAAGAGTAGAAGCAGTCACTCTCTTTCAACAAGCTTTTGCTACTTTATCTCAAGATGTTAAAGTGAATTTAACCAAACCAAATCAATATTTGTTTGCTTATACTGATCGTTATTTACAAATGGATGTATATTCTACTCAATATTTAATTGAAACAGATACGGTTCCGTTCTTACAAATTTTACTTCAAGGAACAATGGAACTTTATGCCGTTTATAGTAACTTTTCGTTTTATACAAATAAAGATGTACTTCGAATGATTGATTACAACGTCTACCCATCGTTTGTTTTAACAATGGAACCTTCTCACATTTTAACTGATACAAATTCCAGTGAATTTTATACTACTGAATATAGTCTTTACGAAGAGTTAATTCAATCGATTTACGGTGATGTAAATGATGCATTAAAGGAAGTACTAAATGCTTCTTGGGTAAACAGGGAAGTATTAGAACTTGGTTTCATTCGCAACACCTATGATAACGGCGTCGAGATTTTGATTAATTATACCGATCAAATCAAAACGGTAAATGGAGAAGACGTTCTTCCACAATCCTTCCTCGTTTTAGGAGGTGAGTAAGATGGCAAGAGATAAAACAGTCAAAAATCTTACTTCTACATCTTCCATTGAAAATCAAAATAAAATTGCTTATTTATTTCTTTTACCATGGTTTATCGGCTTTTCTTTGTTTGTTATTTATCCTTTCTTTAAAACGATTTATAACACGTTATTTGATATTTCTTCACAAGCGAACACTTTGGTGTACGTTTATAACTTAAATATTACAGGAGGAAACTTCGGAACGGCGTTTCGAAATCTGTATTTCTTCCCACAATTACTTGATTTTATCGTCATGGAAGTTACTTATGTACCAACGATAATTATTGTTGCATTTATCTTAGCTTTATTATTAAATACTGGCGCAAAAGGACAAGGAATCTTTCGAGTTATCTTTTTCTTTCCTGTCATCATTATGAGTGGGCCTGTTGCTGGAATTTTAAAATATAATGGAGCTGGATCATTGTTTGATTACGTCAATAATATTGTGTTTAAAATGATTTTTAGTTATAGTCATGGGTTAGCTGAAGCTTTATCTGGACTATTTGAAAACTTTACAATGGTATTATGGTTTACAGGAATTCCAATTATCTTATTTATCAATGCGCTACAAAAAATAAATGTAAATCTTTACGAAGCAGCCAAAATCGATGGAGCTTCCTCTTGGCAAATATTATGGAAGATTAAAGTTCCAATCGTAAAATCAACAGCTTTTATTACCGCAGTATTTACGATTGTTCAAATTGGAACCTATTCACTCAATCCAGTCTATAACCTTATAAAGGGGCAAATTTATGCAACAGAAGGTGGAATTGGACTTGCCTCAACCTTTGCTTTTATTTATGCTGTCGTTGTTTTCATGTTAGTAGGAGTAGCCTATTTGCTTTTAGGTAAACCTGAAAAAACAAAAACCATTCACTTATCCTCTATCCAAAGAAGGAATTTAGAATCGGTTAAGAAGAAACAACAAAAATTGAAGAAAAGGACGGTGGTTGACAATTGAAAACAATCGTCTTGAAAACTAAGTTGTTCTTCAAAAAACTAGCAACGAATCAAATCAACTTTAAAGAATATTACCGAACTCATAAAACAAGAATAAATCGTTTGATTTCTCAAATTGTTGTATATGTCTTTTTAATTACGATTAGTTATGTTTTTTTATATCCTATTATAAAAATGCTTTCTATTTCATTTATGAGTTCAAATGACTTGGTAAATCCTGAAGTCATCTGGTTCCCCAAAGATTTCTCCTTTTCAAATTACAAAATAGCTTGGGCTGTTTTAAATGGGTCAGTATCCTTATTCAACTCTATTAAATTTTCAATGATTATGGCTATTTTTCAAACATTTATTTCAGCAATTACCGGTTTTGCTTTTGCACGATATGAATTTAGAGGTAAAAAAGTATTGTATGGAATTTTACTTTTATCTTTTATCATTCCGGTTCCTATTTTATTAATCACTCAATACAATATGTTTAATTCGTTTTACCAATTAATTGGTTGGACAGGTGCAGGCAAAGGATTAAATACATATGATTCTCAAATGATAATGGCTTTCTTTGGACAAGGAGTCAATTCAGCTATTCTAATTTTAATCTTTGTAAATTTCTTTAAAATGATACCTGTGGATTTATATGAAGCTGGAAAAATTGATGGAGCAAACCCTTTTCAATTATTTTGGCACATCACTATTAAATTGTCTCTATCAACCATTATCGTAGTGTTTTTGTTTTCCTTCGTATGGAACTGGAACGAAAGCTACGTCACCGAACTTTTGGTTGGAGATGGCGTTGATTTATTTACAAATCAATTAGGTAAATTCGATTCTTTATTTGGAACAAGAGTATCGGACACTAGATCAGAAGGAGACGCTATTCAATTAGTTGAATCCTTTAAAATGGCAGCGACGGTCATTTCAATCATTCCATTATTGCTTATTTATTTTGCTGGACAAAAATCATTTGTTCAAGGAATTGAAAAAACTGGAATCACTGGTGAATAGAAAATATTGTTGTGTAAAGACTTCTTTTTCATCACAAAAAGCTCAGTATTTATTTTCGTATTTCCGATAAATCTTTAATTTATTATGGTATAATAAATGCTGACAATTAGTCGGCATTTTATTATTTAAAGGGATGTGTTTTGATGGAATTATCTAGAACGGAGTTGAAATTCATCATTACCATTGATGAATATGTAAAACTTAAAAATCAACTTCAGTTAATTATGAATTTAGATATTCATGCAGAAATCGATGAAGACGAATACTTTCTTCACTCCCTTTATTTCGATGATTTTTATGATTCTCGCATTTTTGAAAAAGCGGATGGAATTGAATTTCATCAGAAGTTTCGAATTCGAACCTATTCATCCAGCGAGAAACGATTGGAGTACAAAACAAAAGTTGGAAATATGACAAACAAACAATCCATGTGGATCTCTGATGAATTGGCGCAAGCCCTTATTTTGAGAGATTATCCTGTATTGTATCAATTTATAGATGAACCGTTAATTCAAGCTATTTTGATTCGAATGAAATGCGATGATTTACGACCTAGATTATACGTAGATTATAAAAGAGAAGCCTACACTTATCCTGAAGGGGACGTAAGAATTACTTTTGATAAAGATATCTGTGGATACTTATTCGATCGTAGTATTTCAAGCAAACGAAAAATCTTAGAACCAAGAACAATGATTTTAGAAGTTAAATATACTGGAATATTGCCAGATTTCATTCACAAAATTGTTTTTTATAAAAATTTACAAGTATTATCATACTCTAAGTTTTATATGAGTTGGCTTTTGCTTGAAATATAATGGAAAAAGGAGAAAAAGAAGATGCAATTATTTTTATCAATTATAGATATCTTAGGAGAACTTGAATCTCTTGATTTATCTGTATTAGACATTGTTTTAAATTTACTCATTACTTTATTTATTAGTTTATGGGTTTTGTTTATTTATAAGCTTAGTTATCAAACAACCGTCTATAACAAAAGTTTTTCCATGACGTTACCTATCTCTGCATTGGTTACTTGCATGGTTATTATGGCGGTATCAAGTAATGTCATATTATCTCTAGGAATGGTTGGAGCTTTATCAATTGTCAGATTTAGAACCGCGATAAAGAACCCCTTAGACACTATTTTTATGTTTTGGTCCATAGGGATTGGTATTACCGTTGGAGCGAACTCAAGCGTACTTGCAATCATTGGTAGTGTAGTTATCGGACTATGTATTCTTTTTGTTCAAGCCTTAGAAATATTTACTACTCCTTATATTTTGATTGTAAATTTTGAAGGAACATACAATGAAGACTTTTTATTGAAAGAAGTAGAACAAATTTATAAGAAATATTCCATAAGAAATAAATCGATTCAAAAAGAAAAAGCTGAATTTACATTTGAAGTCAGAGGAACAAAAGGTTTTCAAAAGAAAATTGAGCCTCTTCGTAAACTTGAAGGGGTTTCTCAAGTCATGCTTTTAAGTTATAGGGGCGATTACGTTTTATAAATAGGAGGGTCTTTTCATGAGCCAAATCATTTATCTTTATTATAAAAATATCGATTACGATACGTTAATCGCTTTTTTGAATGGGTTTGAAGATTTATATGTTAAGAAGCTTAGTGAAAACCTCTTTATGATTACGGATGAATCCGCCTATGAAGATCGAGATTATAATCATTTGCGAGAAATGGCTATGCAAGAGTTTTATCAAGATTTTACAGCATTCATCGTTCCGAAATCACAAGGATTTGATGCAAATATCATTCTCCAAGTTTTACCGAAAATGAATCCAGGCGTATATGAGATTCAAACCATTATTCCCGAGATTGTATTATCTCATCTAAACGAAACCAAATCATTATTAAAAAATTATTACTATTCCCTTTGTGGAATTGAAACCATTGAATCTGTCATTGGCTTTATCGAATCAAATTTAAATGCTTCCGAAGCATCAAAAAGATTATTTATGCATCGAAATACACTCAATTACCGGCTGGACCACTTTGTGAAACAATCTAGAATTGATATTAGAACGTTTGAAGGAGCTCTTGCCATCTATTTGTTATTTCGAATTTAAATTTGTGCAGTTTGCATATAGGTTTTACGCCATTAATTTAGTATACTTAAAAAGAAGATTTAGATATTAGGAGGAAATTATGGCAACTTTAACATTTAAAGGATTAGACAAAGTTTACGACAATGGCGTACAAGCAGTTTTTGATTTTTCACTAGAAGTAAAACATAAAGAATTTATCGTATTTGTTGGTCCTTCTGGATGCGGAAAATCCACTACACTTCGAATGGTAGCAGGACTTGAAGAAATTACAGCAGGAGAGCTTTATATTGATGATGTATTAGTAAATGATGTAGCTCCGAAAGATAGAAACATTGCGATGGTTTTCCAATCTTATGCACTGTATCCACATATGACTGTATACGATAATATGGCATTTGGATTAAAACTAAGAAAAATGCCAAAAGATGAAATTGAAAAACGCGTTAAAAACGCAGCTGATATTTTAGGCTTAACAGGATACCTTGATCGTAAACCAAAAGCTTTATCAGGTGGACAAAGACAACGTGTGGCATTAGGTAGAGCGATTGTAAGAGACGCGAAAGTGTTCTTAATGGATGAGCCATTATCTAATTTAGATGCTAAATTACGTGTAGCTATGAGAGCGGAACTCATTAAACTTCATGAACGGTTAGGAACTACAACCATTTATGTAACGCATGACCAAATTGAAGCCATGACAATGGCTACAAGAATTGTTGTTATGAAAGATGGAAGAATTCAACAAATAGGTGCTCCAAAAGAAATTTATGACAATCCAAACAACATGTTTGTTGGTGGATTTATTGGAACTCCAGCCATGAACTTTTTAACAGGTGAAGTGCAAGATGATGGGTATTTTTATTGCGAGAATTTAAAATTAAAAATTCCAGAACCTAAATTCCAATTATTAAAAGACAAAGATTATTTGAATCATCAAGTAGTATTAGGAACACGTCCAGAAGATATGCATGATGAATTAGTTGCTTTAGAAACTTATAAAGATTCAAAAGCAAAATTCTTAGTAGACGTTGCCGAGTTACTAGGGGCTGAAACAAATATTCATATCGCAGTTGCTAAAACAAATATTATTGCCAAAGTAAACGCTCGTTCAGACATTCACATAGGAGATACCATTGAACTTGCTTTTAACATGAACAAATGTCATTTCTTTGATGTTGATCACGAACACAGAATCGTTAAAGCATCCCCAGTAAGACAAGATACAGTTCAATAATTATTAGAACCACCTTCTAGGTGGTTTTTTTTTCGAATTTTATCAACAAGAATTCTTTCACTTTTGTGCTATATTAAAACAGGGGTAAGAATATGATCCATTATATAGAAAAGACAAAAGAAGATTTCGTAAAAGTGGCAAAAGAACATGATGTTTTCTTATATGATCGCACATTAATTGGCTACTTAAATGAGTTGTTGCTTGAAACGCTTTCAACACTAGAAGGAAGATTGAAAGCGACAAAGAAAGTGTTTCATTTTAAGGCGAAAATTCCGATTTTTATTAACGAATCAACTTTACTAATTCCTTTGATTGGATATCGCTCTAAAACAAGTTTCTATCTTAATTATCATAGTATAGAACATTTTTCGATTCTAAAAGGCAGCAAATTATACATATCTTTTCGAAACAATCACGAAATGAAATTAGAAAAAAAATATGGTTTTATAAAACAATATGAAAAAGCAAAAAGAATCTTAGATTATCTTGAAAAGGCAAAAAACGAATAAGAAAATGCTTTCATTTTGAAAAAGGCGGTATTTTTAAGTAGTATTTTTAGACCATAGATAGTATAATAAATAGTGTTATATGTTTATCCTATAAGGAGGAATAAAATGAAAAAGAAAACAATTGAAGACATTCAAGTAGCTTCAAAAAAAGTGCTTGTTAGAGTAGATTTTAACGTTCCGATGCAAGATGGAATGATTACTGATGATAATCGAATAGTACAAGCGTTACCTACCATAAAATACCTTTTAGATGAAAAAGGAAAAGTAATATTATTTAGTCACTTGGGTAGAGTGAAAACAGAAGCAGATAAAGCATCTGCATCGTTAGCACCAGTAGCTAATCGGTTGGCAGAACTTTTAAATCAATCCGTTAAATTTATTCCTTTTACAAGAGGTATAGAATTAGAAGAAGCTATTAACCAATTAAATGATGGTGAAGTTTTGATGTTTGAAAACACTCGCTTCGAAGACATAGATGGAAATAAAGAGTCGAAAAATAATCCAGAATTAGGTGCATACTGGGCAAGTCTTGGAGATGTATTTGTAAATGACGCATTTGGAACGGCACATCGCGCTCATGCATCCAACGTGGGAATTGCAAGTCATTTAGAAGCAGTAGCTGGATTTTTAATGGAAAAAGAATTGCGTTACATTGGTGATGCTGTTGATAACCCTGCAAGACCATTTGTGGCTATTCTTGGTGGTGCAAAAGTTTCAGATAAAATTGGAGTCATTGAAAATTTATTAAATAAAGCGGATAAAATCTTAATTGGTGGAGGTATGGCATATACCTTCATGAAAGCTTTAGGATTTAACATTGGAACGTCTATTGTAGAAAATGATAAGGTTGACTTAGCTAAATCTCTTCTAGAAAAAGCAAATGGCAAGATTATTTTACCGATTGATTTGGTTGTTTCTGAAGAGTTTAAAGAGGATGCACCTTTCCATACAACAACCTATAAAAAAATTCAAGATAACGAAATGGGCTTAGACGTAGGGTCAAAAACCATTGAATTATTTAAAAAAGAATTAAAAAATGCTAAAACAGTGGTATGGAATGGACCCCTTGGTGTTTTCGAATTTGAAAACTTTTCCAAAGGAACTAGAGCAATTTGTGAGATTTTAGCTAACTTAAAAGATGCAAAAACAATCATCGGTGGAGGAGATTCTGCCGCAGCTGCTATTCAAATGGGTTATCAAGATAAATTCACTCATATTTCAACAGGAGGGGGAGCTTCCTTAGAATACCTTGAGGGCAAAGAGCTTCCAGGAGTTGTCGCATTAGATGACCAAGAATCATGCGGTTGTGGATCGGATTGTGAATGCAATTAAACTTTACTTTTTAAGACAACTTTTTCTTTTGCAGTGAATAATCCTTGAAAGATTACCAAAAAAAGTATAGAATAGGTAAGGGTTTAATTGGCAACCTATATTTTGAATGCCTTTTAAATCAAAATACTAAAAAAGAAGCGTTACTTACAATAATTAATAAAACGTTGAAATAAAAAAAGGAGAAATAAGAATGGAAAAAATAATTACTATTAAAAGCACAGCAGGATTACACGCTGAACTGGCTTCAAAAGTAGTTCAAACATCAAGTAAATATGATGTTGATATTAAATTAGTTTACGCTCATGTGACAATAGATGCTAAATCTATTTTAGGTTTAATGAGTTTAGCCGTTCCTCAAGGGGAAAATGTAAAACTAATCGCTATAGGTGAAAATGCCGAAAGCGCAATCAATGATATTGAAAAGATTTTAGGATAATTTTGGTTAAGAAAATGAGAAAACCAATTATTGCTGGAAACTGGAAAATGTTTAAAACGCGTGATGAAGCGCTGTATTTTATTTTAAAAGTTTCGACAATGATGCCAAGTATCGAAGAAGTTGAAACCATCGTTTTTGCACAAGCGCCTTTAATGCGTTGTCTTGTGAAACGTCAAGGAGACAACCTTAGAATCGGTGCTCAAAATTTATGCTATGAAGATGAAGGCGCTTATACTGGAGAAGTTTCAGGTGCGTTGTTAAATAGTTATAATGTGGAATACGTCATTGTTGGACATAGTGAAAGAAGAAATATCTTTTTAGAGACCGATGAGATTGTAAATAAAAAAGTCATTGCAGCTTTAAGAAATGACTTAATGCCAATTGTTTGTATCGGAGAACATCTTGAAGAAAGAGAAAACAATCTGACAAATCAAGTTTTAAAAGCTCAATTAGAAAAAGCATTTGCCAATGTTAGTCAAATAGATATGGATAACGTGATCTTGGCATATGAACCGATTTGGGCAATTGGAACTGGTAAAACAGCAACTTCAGAAATGGCGAATGAATCGTGTAAATACATTCGCAGCGTTATTCAAGATATGTATGGAAGTTCAGTAAGTGAGTCCATTCGAATTCAATATGGTGGTTCTGTAAAGCCAGAAAATATTGATGAATTACTAGCAATGCCACATATTGATGGAGCTTTAATCGGAGGGGCCTCTTTGGATCCCGATAAATTCATCTATATGGCAAATGCCGCAGTGAAAAAATAAAGAATAAGAATCGGAAAATCCGATTCTTTTTTTATAGGATACCTTGAAAATATTGTCAAATATGTTACAATAGAAAAAACATTCTTGGAGGCAATTATGAAAAAAATATTAACTTTCTTTGTACTACTTATATTTTTATTTAGTTTAATTGGTTGTACAGAACAAACTAGAACTCAAATTACTTCAGTAACGACAGATGGCGAAACGACAACGACTGTTTCAACAACGATAGGAAACACTACAACGACTACAGTTTCAACAACAACACAAACGACAACTGAAGAGTGGTTTTATATGACAAAAGACATCGAATTCATCAATTATTCTGAAGAATTTGTAAGAGAAGATCCGATTGATACTCTAACCTTTTATTATTATCCTTATAAAGAGGGAATTCCTTTCGTAGATATCGAAGAATTCGTGAGGCTACTACTTGGAATTATCGATGAAAACGTGCAAGTTGAAGTTCTAGCAAATCAAGTGAGTGTGTACATAGAATCTTGTGATACAGAAGTAGAAAGTATGGACTTATGTCCAGTGGACGATTATTGGCGCGAATACGTTACCTTTGATTTTGACAATACGGTAGTTACTGCACCATCCATTGATAGTTTTGACTATTTTACAGGAAATACCGAGACGGATTTTTCTCTTGGATTAACGCTTTCAAGTTATGAAGAAGAAGAATTACCAGCATTTAGTGCAGATTTATCTGACTATAATTTCCGATTTAGTATTTTGGAAATTGAAGGTGAAACCTTCTATACCATTCCGTTATCCATCGCAAATCTTTTCCTTACTGGATCGATGTTTGATGTCATTAACAATGGCGATTATTTATATGGAGTGGATACCTATCAAATTGGTGATATCAGAACTTCACTCACCGACCCTGTAAGATATAACAATGATTTAACATCTGATATGAGAAAAGAATCAGAGAAATTCTTAATCTTTGTGTTTAATACTTTTTACGGGTTAAAAGATTATAAAAACATCTCTGATTTTGATGATATTATCAATTTCACAAAAACAGATTCTTTTGAAGAACAATTATGGCAATTTTCTTTGTCATTACTCGATGGGCATACTGCCATTATTTCTACTGGACACACAGCCAGTTATTACAACCCAGGATCCTTAATAGAATATACAGCATACTATAACAAATTCTATAAAGATTATTATGGCGGATGTGAATGCGATATTTTGCCTGACGAATATTTTGAAGTTGATTTTTATGAAGATTTGGCCTATTTTAGATTTAACAGTTTTACCGAAAATTTTAGATTAGACATCGAACCTTATATGAATCAAATCATTGCAGCCGCACCGAGTAAAATCGTAATCGACCTTGCTTGTAATGGCGGTGGAGTTTTAGCTGGAGTCTTCCAAATGTTAAATTACATGACAAATGACGATCTCTCTTTTTATACCATTTCAGATGGGGCGAGAAGCTCTTATACTTATGAAGTAGAAGGAGATTATGCCATTGACGCAGATTTTTATATTGTAACCTCTTCAGCTACCTATAGTGCAGCAAATTATTTTACAGCTCTTGCTCAAGAATTGGGATTGGCCAAAGTTATTGGCGCTAGAAGTGGTGGTGGAGCTTGTTCCATTAAGGCTATTGTTTTACCAAACGGAGCAGTCATGGTTATGTCCTCTCCTATGAATTTAACGTACTCTACTTATGAAACCGTTGAACTTGGAGTTCCACTTGATCAATTTTATCGATTATCAAATTTAACAACGTATTTAACTCCAGAAGATTTTTATGGAATTATCGAAAGCATGAATACTGTTGGATAAAACAAAATGCGCTCAATAGTGAGCGCTTTTTTATTTTCAAAAAAAAACACATTCAATTTGAATGTGTTATTACGATTATTTGTTGTAAAGTTCAACGATAAGATTTTCTTTGATTTCTGCTAGAATTTCGCTTCTTTCCGGTAAACGGAGATAAGTTGATTCGTTTTTATTGTCATCAAAAGAAATAAATTCAAGTCTGCTTATTACAGCTTCTAATGCATCTTTAATAATCACTAATGTTTTAGAAGTTTCTTTCACACTGATCACTTGACCAGGTTTTACTCTTATGGATGGAATGGATGCTTTTTTTCCATCTAATAAGATATGACCATGATTGACAAGTTGTCTTGCTTGTTGTCTTGTTCTTGCAAAACCAGAACGATAAACTAAATTATCTAATCTAGATTCTAATAAGAATAAAAAGTTTGCACCTTGTTTTCCTGGCATTTTTTTAGCTTCATTGAATGTTTTACGAAATTGTTTTTCGTTAACACCATACGTGTAACGTACACGTTGTTTTTCTTGTAACTGAACCCCGTACTCTGAAAGTTTTGTCCGTTTTTGCCCGTGTTGTCCAGGAGCATAAGGACGTTTGTTAAGTTCTTTACCGGTTTCGGTTATTGAATAACCTAATCTACGTGATACTTTCCACCCTGATCCTAAAAATCTTGACATATATAATCCTCCTTACTATAGATTTACGTGTAACATCTGAGGAGTTTAGAAGACGGATACTTTGATTGTTTTGATGGGTTCTTGTTAAGCAGTTAACAATACTTCCAAACCGTTTTTGGAACAATCACTGAGTAAAACATCTTTAAAACAACTGCTTTTTATTACATGCGCAGGTAGTATTATAACCCAATCACACTAAAATGTCAACCAAAAGATTTACCGCTTTCTCAAAGGTAAATTTGTCAATTTCATCAAAGCGATTGATGACAGGACTATCGATATCTAAGACCCCAATTAGGGCGTTATTCTTAATAATTGGAATAACAATTTCAGACAAGGAATTACTGTCACATGCGATATGTCCTGTAAAGGCATGAGTGTCCTTTACAACAATCGTTTCTCTTTTTAAAGCTGAAGTGCCACAAACCCCACTTCCGATAGCGATTTCAACGCAAGCTGGAAGACCTTGAAAAGGTCCAAGATAAAGATTTTGTCCGTTGAATAAATAAAAGCCAGCCCAATTAATCTCTTGAAAAGATGCAAAAATAATTGCAGACATGTTTGCAAGATTAGTTACAACCGGTAATTTTGAATCAAGATACCCTTTAAGCGTTTCAAGAAATGAATTATTGATTTTAGTTCTTAATTCTTCGTTTTCTGAATGTATAAACATATTATCACCAGGAAAATTATATAATAAATTCGTGAAATTCACAAGTTTTATGGTAAAATATGAATAGAATAAAGCGAGGTTTTGTTATGTATGATCGAATTTTAGTGCGTTATGGAGATTTAACGATTAAAGGAAAAAATAAAAAATATTTTATTAGTGCCGTGAACAAATTGATCACAGATAAACTAGTGGGTTTAAATGTGACATATGATTTTAATCACGACAGAGTTTATATTATTTTAAATGGTCTTAATTACCAAGAAGTTGTGAAGAAACTAGATTACGTTACAGGCCTTTATTCCTATAGTTTGGTTACAAAATGCGAAGCAAATTTAGATGATATTACAAAATCTGCTTTAAAAATGATTGATGAGTTTTCAGGCAAAACACCAACCACTTTTAAAATTGATACCAAAAGAGCAAACAAAGATTTTTTACAGACTTCTATGGAAATATCTTCTTCTGTAGCAGGGAAAGTATTACGACAAGCACCTTATTTAAGTGTGGATGTTCACCACCCTACTATCTTATTAAATATAGAAGTTCGTTTAGAAGGAGCTTATCTATACATAGGACAGATAAGAGGAATAGGTGGTTTTCCCGTTCCACTCGGAGGGAAAGCATTGCTTATGCTAAGCGGAGGAATTGATTCTCCCGTTTCAGGATACCTTGGTATGAAAAAAGGTATGGAAATTGAATGCATTCATTTTGAGTCAACACCACTCACCCCGCTTGAATCGGTTCAAAAAGTAATTGATTTAACAGAAATACTTGCAAGATACGCTCCTAATAATCGAATTCAACTTCACTTAATTCCTTTTCGAATAATTCATGAAGAGATTATTAAAAAAGTCCCAGAAGCTTATGTTATCACCATCATGAGAAGAATGATGTATCGTATTTCAGCTAAACTTCAAGAAAAAACAAAGTGTTTAGCCATTCTTACCGGAGATTCGATCGGTCAGGTTGCTTCACAAACACTAGAAAGTTTAACTTGCATCAGTGAAGTGACTTCATCTTTAATCATTCGACCTCTTTCTACTTATGATAAAATAGATATTATGAGCCTTGCAAGAAAAATTCATACTCAAGATATATCAGATAGACCTTTTTCAGATTGTTGTTCGGTATATATTCCTAAAAAACCGGTTATTAGACCACAATCCTATATAGCGAAAAATTATGAGAGAAACATTGATTTTGAGCAATTAATTGAAACAGCCCTTCTTCAAACAAAAACACTCACGGTTGAAGCATTCAATCATTTTGATATTATTCAAAAAGGATTTACAGTGGCTGAGGCCTTAGAATGAAAGCACTAGAAAGTCAAAGATTGTATTTAAGAGAGTGGAAAGTTGAAGATGCAAAAGATTTATTCGAATATGCTCAAATGATTACGGTAGGACCAAATGCAGGATGGAAACCTCACGAAAATATCGAAGAATCACAAATGATTATATCGAGATTTATGAAAGATGATGATACTTGGGCCATTGTGTTAAAAGAAAACAATAAAGTCATTGGCTCAGTTGGACTTCATAAGCGCATTGATTTATCCGGAGATGAAGTCACAGAACTAGGATACGTTTTATCAACAAATTATGAAGGAAGAGGATTTATGACTGAGGCTTGCAGAAGCGCTTTAGAATTTGCATTTACAGAACAACAAGTTTCAAAAGTTAAAGTGATGCATTATATCAAAAATTTTAAATCTCAAAGAGTCATTGAAAAGTGTGGATTTATTTATGAAAAAGAAATTGAACATGATACAAAATCTTATGGAATCAAAACTTCAAAAGTATATGTATTAACAAAAGAAAATTATTTTAATAAAGGAGAGAGACAATGAACACATGGAATTTAGACAAATTATATCTTAGTTTTGAGGATGAAGTTTTTCAAAAAGACTATGCAAAAGCAGATCTTTTGATTGAGAAATTTAAAAGTCAAGAACCACTTTTCGCAAATTATGATGACAAAGAAGCAAAACTTGTCCATTACCTTGAAAAAGAGATTGAAATTGCTGACCTAGCAACAAAGCTATTTCATTTTGCTTTTTTAAAACAATCAACAGATTCGACGAACCAAAAAGCAATTAAATACTTAACATCTTTGCAAATGAAATTTACAGAATTGACCATCGTTGAGACACTTTACAAAAAATGGTTAAAGAATTATCCTGATATTGATTTATCTATTCAAAAAATACCGTTTCTAAAAGAACATGAATTTCACTTACATGAAATCATATTACAAGCAAGTCATATGTTAGACGAAAAAACAGAAGCCTTAATCGCTAAATTAACCCAAACAGGATCTACGTCTTGGGGAAGACTTCAATCTTTGTTGACATCCACTTTGACAGTAGACTATGAGGGAAAAGAAATCACCTTATCTGAAGTGAGAAATTTAGCCTTTGATAAAGACCCAAAAGTGAGAAAAGCGGCTTATGAAGCAGAATTAAAAGCTTATAAAGCTATTGAAAAGCCAATCGCCTTTTCTTTAAATTCAATTAAGGGTGAAGTAAATACTCTTTCTGAACTAAGAGGATATTCGAGCGCTTTAGAACAAGCCTTAGATCAAAGCAGAATGAAACAATCGACATTGGATGTATTGATTTCCTCCATTGAAGAATATTTACCAGTTTTCCGAAAATATTTAAAAAGAAAAGCAAAATTACTTGGTTATACTTCAGGACTTCCTTTTTACGAACTTTTCGCACCAATTGGAAATTTATCTAAAAGTTATACCATACCAGAAGCCAATGCCTATGTCTTAAAAAACTTTAAAACATTTAATAATCGGTTATATGAAATGGCAAATAAAGCCTTTACAGAAGGATGGGTAGACTACTCTCCAAAAAGCGGAAAAGAAGGTGGCGCATTCTGTGCCAATATTCATGTGATTAAGGAAAGCCGTGTTTTAACCAATTTCACTGGAGTATTCGGAGATATCATTACCTTATCTCATGAACTAGGGCATGCCTATCATGGTGAAGCAATTTTTACTGAATCGGTTTTAAATGCAGAATACACAATGCCAGTTGCTGAGACAGCGTCGACATTCTGTGAGACAATCGTCAATAAAGCGGCATTAAATGATGCCACTTCTGTTGAAGAAAAAATCTATTTATTAGAATCATCTATTCAAGATTACACTCAAGTTACAGTAGATATTATGTCTCGCTTCTTATTTGAAAGAGCAGTACTTGAAGGACGTAAAACAACTGTTTTTGATGAAAACGAATTAAAAGAAATGATGTTATCTGCGCAAAAGAAAACGTATGGAGATGGCTTAGATGAAAATCTATTACATCCTTACATGTGGCTTTGCAAATCACATTATTATAGAGGAAGCTTAAGTTACTATAATTTCCCATATGCTTTTGGATTGTTGTTTGCAAAAGGGTTATATGCAAAATATCTTGAAGATAAATCCTCTTTTGTGAAAATGTATGATTTGTTACTATCAGCAACCGGAAAAAATATGGTAGAAGATGCCGCTATGATTGCAGGCATTGATATTACGAAGAAATCTTTCTGGGTTGCCTCTTTAGAACTACTAAAGAAAGATATCGATATGTTTTTAGAATTAACAGAGTAGATTCTTACTCTTTTTTTCTTTTCTCCAACAAAACGTAAGTTTCATTTGTTTATATTAGTGAATGAGTAGGAGGAATATAATGAAAAAAATAATTCAATTAAAAAGATACTTAGTAATACTTCTGACCCTTATCTTATCTTTAGGGTTATATGCATGTCAAGACTCAAGAGAAACATCTGAACTTCCAACGGTAGAAACGGTTGGAAATTTTAAAAGTTATGATGAATTAAAAACCTATTTAAACTCTTTTTATGATAAGAATGATGATATTTATCTGTATCAGAATTCAAACATGTTAGCAGAAAATACAATTTTGACTACAGGGGTATACATGTCAGGAGCAGAAGATTCTTCACAGTCAACCACTCCAATAAGTCATAGTGAAACCAATGACCAAGTAGAAGGGGTATCTGAATCAGATCGTATCTTAACCGATGGAATAAATATTTACGTTTTATCAAATCAAAAATTCTTTATTATTGATGCTTTATCATTAGAAATTGTATATTCCTATACGATTGAAAACGGATATTTAACAGGAATGTATCTTTATAATGATAAGATTGTTATCATAGCAAATGAATATCTTTATGATGAAACAAAATTAGAAGATGTCTATTACTGGAGTTATTACTCCTATGGAACCAGTGTAAATGTATTTGATACTTCAGATATGGAAAACATTTCCATTACAAAAAGAGTCTATTTCGATAGTACTTACCTTGTAAATAGCCGTATGATTGACGGATATCTTTATTTAGTAATGGATAATTATACAATCAACTACGGATTTAGCGATGATAATTTTGTTCCACAGTATCGTGATTCTACTATAAGTAGCGATTTAATTAATTTACCAGCAGAAAATATCTATTACATGCCAAATGACAATCAATCGTTTGGGTATTTACTTCTTGCATCCATATCAGTTGATACCGATGAAGAAGCCAATGTAAAAGCATATCTTGGAAGTAGTTATCAAATCTATATGAGTTTAAATAATCTGTATACGATTATTTATCGCAACACTTATGATGTAGTAGAACAAACTTATACTTACAATACTTATATTCTAAGATTTGAAATTATTGAAAATGAATTAGTCTATCAAGCAATTGGTAAAGTAAATGGATCGCCACTAAACCAATTTTCAATGGATGAATATAATGGTGTATTTCGAATTGCAACAACAGGTTATAGTTATTTTCCTGAATCTTGGAGCATTACAAATGAGTTATACTTACTGGATGCAACTTCGCTTGAATCTATGACTCAAATTCAAACGTTATCTGGACTTGGAAAACCAGGAGAAAGAATTTATGCAGTAAGATTTAGTGAAGATTATGCATACGTTGTAACTTTTATTCAAACCGATCCTCTTTATAAACTCGATTTAAGCGACCCAGAAAACCCTCTTATTCTTGGAGAATTATATGAAGATGGCGTATCAGATTATCTTCATGAAATTAGTGATTCCTTAATGATAGGAGTCGGAAGACAAGCCGAAACTTCTGGTGATTGGACTCGCTTTACTGGAGTCAAAGTCGCAATATACAACACGTTAGAAGATATTCCTGTTACTCTCGAAACGTATTTAGTTGAAGGAGAATACAGTTATACTGATGTTCAATATGATCATAAAGCTTTTGTGACATATGAACCAGATGGAGCAGATTTCATGTACGTGGCCATTCCAATCTATGAATACTATGAAAACTATTATCAATATTCTCAAAGCGTATACGTATTTAAAGCATTTTACTCAGGTGATTTAGAACTTGTTGCAAAGTTATCACATTATCAAGAAGAATCAGTTAACTATTATTGGTATTTTGATTCAATTGATCGCACCGTAATGATAGGAGATAAAATTTATACTGTTTCCTATTCGAAAATTCAAATGTATGATATGGCAAACGATTTTCAATTACTAAAATCAACAGAATTAGATCCAGATTATTTCAGCAATATTTATTCATCTCCAGTGTCTCCAATCGATTAATAATTGCTTTAGAGGAGCCCTTTTCAAAAGGCTCTTTTTTTTTTCGTATATTATTAGAATAATATAATATAACAAAAAGCTTAAAATATAACGAAAGTCATGTAGATTTTTTTTTTAAATCATGATATATTTAAATTGGAACAAATAGAATAACACTATTTTAATAGGAGGGATATTTTGTGAAACGAAAGATTATATCAATTTTTTTGTTATTTGTTTTTACTTTTGCGTTAGCTGGTTGTGACCTTTTTGGTGGAACAACAACTACGACTACGACTGCAGCAACCTCTGATACTACAGACACCACGACAACAATTACGACAGAAACTTCTGGAACAACGACAACGACTATCACTACTACAACTTCCGGAACTTCGACGACAACGACAACAACGACCGTTAATACCGGAACAACTACAACCACTCAAACTTTGACGACAACAACTTCTTCTGGAACGACAACGACGACTACTACAGATGGAGAATTGTTTGTACGCCAAGATTTAATTGATTACATAATTGCTAAAGCGGGAGACACTACACCAACGACTGAAGAAATAGAAGCGAAAATTGCCTTCTATAAAGCAATCCTTGGAATAACTTCCGAGCAGGACCTCTATTATCTTTTACTTGCATCCGATACTTTAATGGATGAGTTTAATTTAGTAGAGACTTTAACAGATTTCCAAGCTTTATATCAAAATGCTAAAACATTGGGCTTTGACAAAACATTTGTTACAAATGTCATGACCAATGCAGCATTACAATTTGTGAATGAATCAGCAGACAATTTTGATGAAACTTTTTATACTTCGCTGATTGCTGAAATGCAAGCAGACATTGTGGCAAATGAATTTTCTATGATGCAAATTCGAAGTGGAATGACAGATTACTGTAATAATAGTACAGGTTATGGTGTTGAATGTATTGGCTACTATGATGCTTATATAAACGAATACCAATTGAATACAGTTTTTAGTCAAGCACAAGATGAAGCAGAAAACAATCCTGCTTTTGATATCAGCACTTATCTAGATCTTATTTGGAATTTGGATGATGTGATTCAATATACTTATTATAATGTAGACACGTATTATCAAGAACTATATCAAGACTCTTTTGATACCCTTTACGGTGCTTTATCACCTGAAGAAAAAACACTTTATGATAATGTGTTAGAAAAATACGAGTTATACGCTACTGTAATGTATCGAGATCGTTTACCAAAACAAGATTTTCTATATGGTGTAACTGATTATAATTCAAATCCAATTGCTCAAATTGTTTATTCCGATTATTATTCTTATTACGAAAATCTCGGAAATTTAAATCAACAAATCCGTTTTGAACTGCAAGAAAGCCAAGATGAATTAGTGCGCATGCAAGAGCAACATCAAATGATGATCTTAATGCAAACGTATTTTGGAAGTGTTGCAGGACAAGCAAAACTTAAAACATTAATGATAACAATATATGACATCTTAGATTCGGTTATTTTAGGTGTAAGTCAAGAATCATTTGATTTATTACTTGGAATCTTATCAAGTGAAACAGATTTTTCATTTGAAGATTTAACCGCGGAAGAGATTGCTCTATATTCAGGTCAAATAGCGGATTTAATGACTTTGATTAAGTCTACTATTACTACAGAAGATACCGACAATCTGAAAGCTTTAGTAAAAGAGTTTGCGGCAATTTATGTAGGTTCATTAGATTTAACTTTATTAGAACAAACTGCTTTAATTGTTAAATTAAATGCAGCTGTCGATCATTACGTAGATGTTTTCTTTGAAACCTATGATGATTTAATTGTATTTTTGGATTCCATTACTTTGCAAAAAGCAAGTATCATTCTTGATGTCGTTGCAATGATGAAATCAGAAGATGCTACGATGGAAGAGCGAATCATTGGAATTGCAACACTCATTGATACCTTACAAAGTGATGGCAGTTTAGATATTAATTCACTTACACACAATTTAACAGAGCTTTATTATGATATACAAACCATGTTTAATCCAGACTTATTGATTGTAAGTGATGTAAATGATGCTATTGATGAAAACATTGCCCGTATTCTAGAACTTTCTGCCATTATTAAAGAATATGATTCTTCTACAATTCTCGATGCAGAAGATATGCTAAATTTAGAGGAACTTTTGGCGCGAGTTCAAGCGTTTGCTATGATGTTTGAATATGGATTTGAATCGATTTTAGATCCAATAGCATTTGGTTATGAACACCAAGATTTTATCGACTTAATTTATCGTTTATCTGATGAATGGATGACTCTTGAAGAAGCAGAAGCACAACTATTAATGTATATGGATGTATTTGGATATGAATCCGAAGAAGAAACCTATTATCTTCTATCAACTATTATGATTTTCGCGAATGAATTAAGAATGATTTCTTCTTTTACGGATTTCCAAAATTGGTTCTATCAAGTTATATATTTAGGCTTTTCAAATGAAGCAATTGCAGAATACATTCTAAACTTTATTATTTTAAAAGTTGATGACATAAATACAAATTCTATTATTGATAAACTTGCTGCTGTCAATGATAGAATTGATGAATATACGGGATATATAGAATTTTATTCTGATGAATTAGATAGTATTAATGCGGAAGTTCTTATGGGAATAGCCATGTTAGATCCTTCATACCAAGCAACTGCCACAGCTTTTTGGGAAGCAGCTATGCAACGCGTTATTTTAGAAATTGAAGCAAATACAGCCTATTGGAACGCTATGGATACTCTTGGGTACTATACGGTTTTAAGGTTAATTGATGCAAGAGATATGGTTGTTTTTTACGAATCTATCTTGGATTTTGAAAATGCAGCATTTTCGCAAGATGCTTATGATACACTCTATAATTCTTTAGAGCCTGAGGAACAAGATCTAATTGACGATATGTTTAGCGCCGAGAATGCTTTATTACTATATGAAACAGATACATATAATCCTTTGTATCTGCAATGTGAAAGTTTAGAATACTTTAATGTTACGATAATGTTTACTGAATTCGAATATACTTATTTTAGTTGTTATCAAAATATGATTGATTATTCTTCGTTTCTAGAAGGATATGTAGCTGAATTAGCACAGATTGAAGCAGACCAAGCATCACTATTATTACTTCAAACGTATCTTCAAGATCTTGATAATCAACAATTAATTCAAGATGTAATAGTGATTGTCATTGAAGAGGTAACTCAATTGATTCTGGCTTCAGATCCACAAACATTTGATGTATTCTTTGGCTTTTTAATGAATACGACAGTGAAAGTATATGGCCTTATTGGAGAAGAGCCTGAAACTCCTGATATTGACTTAAGTCCAGAAGCTATACTTGGATATTCAGAAGATATCTCAGCGCTACTTCACTTAATCTTTAGTACGATGTCTTTAGAAGATATTGTAAAAGTCAAGGCACTTCTGTTAGATGCCATTGAGATTCAGTTAACCATGGAAGGAAAGACTGGACCTGAAATTGAAGCCTTTATGACGGTTATTACGCCTGAAATCGATAAATATTGGGTTATGCTTACAGGCTTGATTGAAGTAATGTATCATACTTTAGATGGACTAACCGAAGCTAAAATTCAAATTGTTATAGACAATTTGACAATTATTATGGATGACATGAGCTCTCTACCTTCCAAGGTGATTGCTGGTTCCGCTATCATTGATGCTTTGTGTACTGATGGTACATTTGATTATGAAACCATCATTGATTCAGTACTTACTGTTTACTTTGATGTGATGTATGAATTTGATTATAGTCTTACAGATTTAGAAGATTTACAAACGATTTATAAAGATCAAATCGCGGCAATCATTGCTCTTGCAAGCGAAATAAAAGATTATGATGTTGAAAATTTAACAGAATTACAATTGCAATCAATCTTTGAAGCTCAAAAAAGAGTGATGTATCTTATTTCAGTGGTTCAAAACCCTGAAAGCATTACAGATACATATGTGTTTGTCTATGAGCATACAGATTTTGTCAATTTAATCTATTCTATGTATGGAGACGAATTAACACCAACGGAAGTAGAAGACGAAATTTCAAGCTTAATGGCCTCATTTGATGCAACAGAAGAATTTACATACTATAGAATCACCTTAATTGGATATTTGATGCAAGGAGTATCAAAAATTGAAACCTTAAGTGATTTCAAAACTCTGGTTCAATCCATCTTAAATTCTGGAGTCAGTATCGCTGACTTATCCGAATATGCAGTAAATACGTTGGTTGATATGTTCTGGCAAAATCTAGATAAGAATCCAGTGTATTTTGATTATCAAAGTTTGCTTGATAATTTAGCAGGCTATGTTGCTTCTTTGGATGCATCTGAAATAGAACTTGCTCAAATAGATTCTGAAGTTGATTTAGAGATTTCAGGTATTATCAATATTGTTGCGCAAGAACTTGCTGAGGCTGTTTGGCTCCAAGGACTTGATTTAAATGAATTAAACCGCGCGTGGGATAATTTTTATTACGAAGGTAGCGATTCTGATTTATGGAGCGGTTCGATTTACAACGAGTTAATGATTTATCGCTATGGTATTGGTGAAACCCCAATAGATTTAGAAGCATACGATTTATTGTGGTCCTCGTTAAGTGTTGAACAACAAGTACTATACGCTCCTGTATTTGACGCTTCTGATGATTACTTTGCTGCTTTAGAAATTTATGAAGGTTTATTAGAGGATTTAGTAGCATACGCACTAACAACTTCTGATGAAGTTACGGAGTTTAGTGATTACTTAGATGCGATGAGAATTGACCGTTATTTTGTGCAAAACGATGTGATTCGGTTAACACGAAATGTACAATTCTTTGAAATTGAAGTTGCTATGGCACAAGCAGAATTAGGAATGATTTTAATTGTGGCAGATTACTTAAGTAATCCTGATAATATAGGCCTTTCAAAAGAAGTATTAGTTATTGTTTTTGATGAATTTGCTAATTTTATAATGAATGCAGATGAAGAAACTCTTAACTTTTTCGCAAGTGTATTTTTCAATTTTGAAGGAAATCCAGAAGAAGAAATAAATGCTTTGTTTATTCTTACGAAACTTCAAGCGATATCTGATATGTTAGATTTATTCTATGCAACCTTTACACCAGAAGAAATGGATACTCTAACCTTATTCTTAGATCAAGTGATGGGATCTTACATTCGGAACTGTGAGTTAGACTTCAGTGACTCAGAAGAAATTGCATTAATCCTATCTATGAACATTATCATAGAAGATTATTTCCAAAATATACTTGCATTAGTTCCAATCTTTAACAGTTTCTTAGATTCCTTGACTCTTGAAAAAATTCAAATTGTTATGGATCAAACGGCATTACTAAATTTACTTCCTACAGAAGACGATAATGCAGATAACCTTGTTAGACTACAAGCAATTAGTAATATATTGGTTGCTTTACTAGGGGATGGAAGTTTAGATACAGATGCAATTATCGATACTTTAATTGGTCTTATATATGATGTAGAAATAGCAATTGGCAATGATGAATTCACAGCGGCTAACAGAATTTTAGCATTTCAAACAGCCCTTGATGCTTTGATGTTGCAAGCAAATGTTGTTTATCTATATGACTTTACTTCTTTAACAGTAGAACAATTAATACAAGTCGATTTATTTAAAGGCTGTATTGATTCTCTTCAAGAATTAGTAGTTTACTTACCAATTCAATTGCCAGCTTAAACAATAATGCAAGTGGAGCTAAAATGCGAAATTTTAGCTCCACTTTTTTTTTTATGATATAATAAGAAATGGTGATAAATATGATAGTCTCCCTTACAAACGAAAAAATTAAGGATGTATTAAAACTCAAGTTAAAAAAACATCGTTTAGAAGCAATGGAATTCGTGGTTGAAGGATTCCATTTGGTTCAAGAAGCTATTTCTGAAGGTGTGTGTAAACGAATTTTCTATACTGAAAAAACACTTGATTTCAAACTTGAAACGTATCAAGTTTCAGAAGAAGTTATGAAAAAAATGACTGATCTTGAAAACTCTCAAGGTATTTTAGCGGTATGCAAAATTTCATCCACTGAAAATTTATCCGATCGTGTTTTAATTTTAGATGGGATTCAAGATCCTGGAAATCTGGGAACACTTATTCGGAGTGCTAGTGCTTTTGGGTATTCAACCATTGTCTATGAAAACACAGTAGATATCTACAATCAAAAAGTGATTCGTGCCTCTCAAGGAGCTATTTTTAAACTACATTTTTCTTCGCAAAACATTTTAACTTTTATGAAATTACATCCAGAATATTATTACATCGGTACGGATTTAAAAGAAGGTAAAAATCTGAACAACTTTTTTGTTTCTGTAAAGAAAATAGCCATTATTTTAGGAAATGAAGGGTCTGGAGTGAACGAGTTAATCTTAGCGAAAACCAATGCGAATTTATATATTGAAATGGACAATATGGAATCCCTTAATGTAAGTGTTGCTGGAAGCATATTAATGCATCATTTTAGGAATTGGAAAGGATAACACTATGGAATATATTTATGAAATAAATCGAATTTTTGCCATAGATACATCTCAAAAATTGTTAGCTGAAGTCACTTTTCCTGCAAGAGATGATCATAGAGTAAATATCAATCATGTATTTGTTGATGAATCATTAAGAGGACAAGGAATTGCTTCACATTTAATGGAATTGGCTTACGATTATATCAAAAAAAACGACTTACTCATCATTGCAAAATGCCCTTATGCCATTTCTTGGTTTAAAAAAAATGTTGATTTTCAAGACATTGTTGTAAACGTAAAAACCAAAAAAGAAACCTAAAATACTGATATTTATATCTTGAAATTAGCTACACTGTGTGATATAATATCACTGCATAAGTTACTTAAGAGAGGGTCGGACCCTCTCTTTTTGATAGAAAAAGGGGGTTTACAATGGATCTTTCAAAGTTAAAAATTCAAATTGAAAAAAAGGTTCGTGAATTGGGATACGACTTTTATGATCTTGAGTTTGTGAAAGAACGAAAAGTAGATGTCTTAAGAATATTAATTGATAGTGCAAATGGAATCGATATTAATGATTGTGTAAAAGCTTCAAATTATCTAAGCACCTATTTAGATGAAATCGATCCAATTCCTATGGAATACCATTTAGAAATATCTTCACCAGGAGCTGAGAGACCTCTTAGAAATCGCGAAGAGATTGTTAAGGCCATAGGAAAGTTTGTTCATATCGACAATTATGAACAAAAGTTTGAAGGGGATTTAATTGGATTTGAAGATGACTATGTCATTATTAAAATTAAAAACAAAAACATTGAAATCAAGTTTATCGATATCCAAGAGATTCGATTAGCCATAAAATTTTAGGAGAATATAAAGATGATTAGCAAAAACTTTTTTGAAGCTTTAAATGTAGTAGCAGATGAAAGAGGCGTTTCTAAAGATAAAATATTAGATATTTTTGGAAAAGGATTACTCAATGCCTATAAAAAAGATTACAATGGTCAACAAAACGCAAAAGTAATCTTTAACGAAGAAAAATATGAAATTTTAATTGTCGCCACCTATTTAGTTGTAGAAGAGATTGACCTAGAAGCGGAAAAAGGCACTCAAATTACAATCGTAGACGCTCAAGATATTAAAAAGAATGCTAAAGTTGGCGATATTATTGAACAAAAAATCACTCCAAAAGATTTTGGAAGAATTGCAGCATCTAGTGCAAAACAAATTCTGACACAAGGATTAAAACAACTAGAAAGAGAGCGAAACTTTGAAATTTTTACTGATAAAACGGGAGAAATGATTATTGCAGAAGTTGTTCAAATTAATGACGATTTTGTTACACTTAGTTTAGGATATGATACTGAAACTTCGATACCTTCAAAAGATTTATTGCTTTCGGATTTATATCTTGGAAATCAAGTAAGAGTTTATATAACAAAAGTGGAGCAAACAACAAAAGGACCTAAAGTGTTTGTATCAAGGACGGATCGTAACCTTGTAAAACGTTTAATGGAAAATGCCATTCCAGAACTTCATGAAGGAATAGTTGAAATCATTGGACTTGCAAGAGACCCAGGTGATCGTTGTAAAGTATGTGTTTCATCAAACAATCCAAAAGTAGATCCACTTGGTGCTTGCCTTGGTAAGAGTGGCTCCAGAATTAAAGAAGTAATCGATCAATTAAACGGTGAAAAAATTGACATCTATAAATATAGTGCTGATCCAAAAGAATTAGTTTCAAATGCCATTCAACCAGCAAGAACTGTGGCTGTATTGGTTGATTTGAAAGAGAAAACTGCCATTGCGATTGTTCCTGATGATCAATTATCTCTTGCGATTGGAAAAAAAGGACAAAATGCAAGACTTGCAGTTCAATCAAGTGGATGGAAAATAGATATTAAATCAGAATCCGACGCATTGATTCAAGACATTAAATATTAACATCAAAAAGGGTGATAAGTGATGAATAAAATCAGAAAAATCCCAATGCGAAAGTGTGTTGTTTCACAAGAACATTATGAAAAAAAAGCATTACTTCGAGTTGTTAAAACCCCAGAAGGCATTGTAATTGTTGATCCAACTGGTAAAGCGAACGGAAGAGGTGCTTATGTTTCCAAAAACAAAGATATTATTTTGAAAGCTCAAAAAACAAAAATTTTAGAACGTCATTTAGAAGTATCTATCCCAGATGAAATCTATCTTGAATTATTAAAGTTGGTAAGTCATGAATAAATCAAAAGTATTATCAACCTTTGGATTAGCTTATAAAGCTTCCAAGATGGTAACCGGTGAAGAAATGTGCCTGGATAGAATTAAAAAAAGAAAAGCGCTTCTTGTGTTCCTTGCAAAAGATGCTGGACCTAATACAACAAAAAGAATTACAGATAAAGCAAGCTTTTATAATGTAAAATTAAATACGGAGTTTACAAGTGATGAACTAAGTAATTCAACGGGAAAAATCAACCGAAAAGCACTTGCAATTACCGATGCTAATTTTGTATTATTAATTGAAAAGGCATTAAACGAATAAATAGAAAGAGGTGGTAATATGGCTAATAACAGACCAAATACCAAGAAAAAATCCAACTTCACAAACAAGAAACCGATGGAAAAGAAACCGATTCCTGTACAAAAAAAGCCTGAAGTTGTTGATAAAACAGTGTACTACAAAAGTACGATGACGGTATTAGAGTTAGCCGAATCTTTGAGTCGCCCAGTTGCAGAAGTTATTAAAAAACTAATGTTTATGAAAATCATGGCTTCTCAAACACAATCCGTTAATCGTGAAACAGCAGAACTTATCGCTATGGATTATGGATACGAATTTAAAGATGAAATAATGTCTGATGTATCCAGATTTGAAGAAATCGAGATTTTAGACGATGTCAAAGATTTAGTAGAAAGACCTGCAGTTGTTACCATCATGGGTCATGTTGACCATGGAAAAACAACTTTGTTAGATACCATAAGACATTCAAGAGTTGTAGCATCAGAAGCTGGAGGAATTACACAACATATTGGTGCATATCAAGTTACAAGAAATAATAAAGCCATTACTTTTATCGATACACCTGGACATGCTGCATTTACAGAAATGAGAGCAAGAGGTGCTAGAATTACCGATATTATTGTTTTAGTTGTTGCCGCGGATGATGGAGTTATGCCTCAAACAAAAGAAGCAATCGATCACGCAAAAGCTTCAAAATGTTCCATTATTGTTGCAGTGAATAAAATGGACAGACCAGGAGTAAATCCTGACCGCGTAAAACAAGAACTAGCAGATCTCGGACTACTTCCAGATGACTGGGGCGGCGAGACTCCATTTTGCTATATTTCAGCACTAAAAGGAACTGGAGTAGATAATTTACTTGATACAATTCAATTGGTTGCAGAAATGCTTGAATTAAAAGCAAATCCAAAACGAAATGCTGTTGGTACCGTAGTTGAAGCAAAACTTGATAAAGGAAGAGGACCAGTAGCTACCATTTTAATTTTAAATGGAACGTTAAAGATTGGTGACGCCTTTGCAGTTGGAAGTACTTACGGAAAAGTAAGAGCGATGAATGACGACTTAAATCAACCCATCTCACTTGCAAAACCAGGTGCTGCCATTGAAATTATAGGTCTTAATGATGTTCCTTTTGCAGGAGATCCTCTTATGGTTTTTGATGATGAAAAAGTTACCAAAGACATCGCTTCAAAAAGATCTAATCGTTTGTTTACAGAAGAACACAGTAACAGAAAACCAATTACTCTAGAAGAATTCTTCGAAAAAGCAGAAGGCAATATTAAAGAATTGCGCTTAATTATCAAAGCGGATACACAAGGTTCTATCGAAGCCTTTAAAGGTTCAATCGAAAAAATAAACATCGAAGGAACTTCGATTGATATCGTTCGAACCGGTGTTGGAGCGATTACTGATACTGATGTATCTTTAGCTGAAGCAAGTAACGCGATTATTATAGGTTTTGACGTCCAAGCTCCTTCAAACATTAGAGAAACCGCAGATGCAAAAGGTGTTGAAATTCGTGATTATCGAGTTATATATGAAGCTTTAGATGATATTGAAGCAGCAATGAAAGGCTTACTTGATCCTGTATTCGAAAAACAAATCATAGGTGAAGCTACTGTAAGAGAAACCTTCTCTATTTCCAAAATGGGAACAATTGCAGGGTGTATGGTATTATCAGGAAACATTAAAAGAGATTCTTTAGTAAAACTAATTCGTAATGGAAAAGTTATTTTTGAAGGAAAAATTTCTTCTTTAAAACGATTTAAAGATGACGTAAAAGAAGTGAGACAAGGGTTTGATTGTGGAATCATGATTGAAAATTATAACGATTTAAAAATTGACGACATTATAGAAGCTTCGGTAATGAAAGAGGTGCTTTAGAATGGCTAAAGTAGATCGTTTAGAAACACTTGTACAACGAGAAGTAGCAAATATTATTTCTCATGTAGTTAAAGATGATTTAGGTTTTTTTACAGTGACGGATGTTAAAATCACCAATGAACTATCTTATATGTATGTCTATTACACGGTGTTTGGTGGAAATGATGCTCTAGAAAAAACCAAAGAAGCATTAGAAAGAGCAAAAGGTTTTATTAAAAACCAAATTGCATTAAAAGTTAAAATGAGAAAAGTTCCTGAATTAATTTTCCGACATGATGAGTCTTATGAAAAAGGAAAAAAAGTAGACGATTTAATTCGTAAAATTAAATAAAAGATTTAAACTTTAGTGATAAACTAAAGTTTTTTCTTTTTTGGTATTGGTTGTAAGGTAAGGTAAGCTTTGATATAATAATCTAGGGTGTTAAAATATGAATCAAATCATAAAACAAAAATTAGAAACACTTCCAGAACTTCCTGGAAGTTATCAAATGCTTGATTCTAATAAAAACATCATTTATGTTGGAAAAGCAAAAAACTTAAAAAGTAGAGTAAAATCATATTTTATAGGTAGTCATGATCAAAAAACACAAACTCTAGTTAGTAATATTGAAGATTTTACTTATCTAATTACTCAAACAGAATTAGATGCATTCTTGTTAGAATTATCTTTAATCAAAGAGCATTCTCCTAAATATAATATTATGTTAATGGATGATAAAAGCTACCCATATATCGAAATTACAAATGAACTCCATCCAAAAATCGTCATAACGCGAAAAGTAACAAAAAAATCAAAAAACATTTTTGGTCCTTTTCCCGATTCTTATTCAGCAAGAATGACACTCAACCTTTTGAATCGTATTTTTCCTATGAGAAAATGCTTTAATTTACCAAAAAAAGTATGTTTATATTATCATATTGGGCAGTGCATCGGACCTTGTGTCTATCCTGTATCAAATGATACGTATCAAGGGATGATAGATAAAATCAAACGATTTTTAAATGGAAATAATCAAGAATTACTTCAAGACGTAAAAGAAAAGATGCTTTCTCACTCGCTAAATTTAGAATATGAAAAAGCAAAAGAATACAAAGATTTAATGGATTCAATCCTAAAAACAACGCAACAGCAACAAGTGATTTTTAAAGATTTAGTTGATCGAGATGTATTTGGATACCATCAATATGACCAGTTCCTAGCGATTACAATTCTTTTCATGCGTCAAGGAAAAATTATCTTTAGTGAAGCATCCATTTTTAGTTTCTTTGATGTTGCAGAAGAAAGCTTTATACGTTTCATCATCAAGTTTTACGAAACACATCCAATCCCTAAAGAAATTTTATTACCAAGAGAAAGTGATTATACATTGTTAGAACAAGTTATCAATCATAAAGTGATTTCTCCAGCAAGAGGAAGTAAAGCAAATTTAATTAAAATGGCAAAAGAAAATGCTTCTGTTCATTTACAAAACAATTTAGATGTCTATTTAAAAAAACATGCTAAAACAATAGGAGCTGTAGATGAACTTGCGGCACTTTTGGGAATAACCCCTCCAAGACGTATCGAAGCATTTGATAATTCTAATACGATGGGAACCAACCCTGTTTCAGCTATGATTGTTTTTTCCAATGGACTTCCAGAGAAAAAAGAATATCGAAAATTTATTGTAAAAACAGTGATTGGTGCAGATGATTATCATACAATGCAAGAAGTTTTATACAGAAGATTTCAAAGAATGTTAATGGAAAATACGATTTGGCCGGATTTGATTATTATGGATGGAGGAATTATTCAAGTTCATGCAGCGAAAGCAATTCTAGATTCTTTGTATCTAGATATTCCTATTATAGGGTTAAAGAAGGACTCAAATCATAAAACAGATGCCATTATAGATTTAAACGAACAAGAATTAAAATTAGACCGACATAGTAATTTATATATCTTATTAACAAAAATTCAAGATGAAGCACATCGATTTGCCATTTCATTTCATCGAAATGTTCAATCAAAACAAATTTACGCTTCTATTTTAGATGCGATTCCTAAAATAGGAAGTGTATCAAAACAGAAGTTGCTAGAGAAATACAAAACCATTGAAAACATAAAAATGGCTTCTGCTGAAGAGCTTCAAACTCTAGGAATTGCAAAAGATGCTATAGTTAATTTAAAAATAGCTCTAGAAAATTACAAATAGCACTCGCTATTTGTTTTTTTTGGAAAAAAAATAACGTTTTATGATACAATTAATACTGGTGATGATATGACAGAATACGTTTATGGGATTTTACACGGAGTCGATGAAAAAAAACGAATCATAGCAATTAAAGGTCGTACAAGAGTTCGATTTTATTATATGGCAAAAGGGATGTTCTTAAATTTCATGCTATATTTTAATCCGGGAATTTTTATATTTATGGATGTTCAAAAAAATAGTAGAAGATATAGAGGGTTGACGGTTCAAAATGTCATTAATATTGAGAAAATATTATTGCCAAAAGCTCAACATCCTAAAATATATTATGATGTTTCTCTTATTAAGTCTGAAATAAAAACTATGATAAATTCACAGAAACCTCGAATTTTTCTTGATTTCGAAATGTCAATGCCTCCTTTTAGAAATTATCAAAATTTCGTTTCCGAAATCATTCAAGTTGGATTGGTTTTAACAGATTCTTCTGGAACTATCATTGAAAAACATTCTATGTTTATTAAACCGGTTCTTCATCCTGAAATTAGTGACAGAACCCAAAAATTCTTACATATTGATCAGTCAGATATTATTAATGGAGTTGAATATCCTGTTTTTTATCGTTTGTTTCAAAAACTAATAAGAAGCAATCAACCTATGGTTTTCGTTTGGGGCCAAAATGACCAAATTGAGCTTAAAAAAATGAACTCAATTCATCAATTAATCGATTTCACTCCACGAGTTCAATTTATCGATTTACTAAAAATGCATAAAACCTATTTTGGTTTAAAAAACGATCTTGGATTATTTAACGCTTATAAGGCTTATGCCAGTGTTGATTTAAATACTCAAATGCATGATGCTTTTGAAGATGCAATGATTACAAAAAAAGTCTTTGATTCTTTTTTAGACATTTGTAATCAAAATATTGATTTTGTATTTCCAAGTGAAAACAATGAATAGTGGGGTATGGGCATAGAATGATACATACAAATAAAGTACCTCTTAGAGCAAAACTAGC
Organism: Bacillota bacterium; assembly: GCA_018818595.1. Classification (NCBI taxonomy): domain Bacteria; kingdom Bacillati; phylum Bacillota; species Bacillota bacterium. Next base: position 69,663 of record JAHIRM010000008.1, on the reverse strand, counting down.
CTATGGAGTAGGAGATGCGTCTTTTACTTTTGGAACAGCTATCACTGGATTTTATCTCTTAATTTTTTTAACAAATGTTGTAGGTTTAAAAGGATATCTTGCTTCAGCCATTATTTTTCTTGGTTTTATATGGGATGCAATCACTGATCCAATTGTTGGTCATTATGCCGATAAAATTAAATCAAAATTTGGTAAACGAAGAAAATTAATGTTGTTTGCTATGATTCCTTTAGGTCTTTCTTTTTTTGGAATATTTGGATTGTCGACTTTAATCGCAACTCTTTCTCCAACTATGTTGGGATTGACTTCAAATTCGGTCATGTTTGTTAAAGCTTTTCTCGTCTTAATCATTTATTTATTATTTTATTTTTGTTATACGCTTGCGTATATTCCGTATATTTCTTTAATCAACGATATGACAAAAGATTATCATGAACGTACAAAATTGACTGGATTTCGCATGATTTTTACCATCATTGCTACGATTGTTGCCGTTGCCATTCCTGATTTGATTATGGGCGATATTACCATTACCCATTCTGGAGAAAAATTTATCTTAATATCGGCGATATTTGGAATTTTGATGGTAATCATATTACTGATTAGTATTTTTGGAACATATGAACTACCAAATGATGAAGAAGTAAAAACAGGGAAATTTAGTTTTTATAAAAGCTTTTTTGTTTGTTTTAAAAACAAAAGTTTTCGACAAGCATCGCTTGCTTTTATGTTTAGTTTGGCAGCAATCTTTGTTTTACAAGATACCATTCAATATTATGTGAATTATTGGTTAAGATCTCCAGAAATGTTTTTACCTCTTGCAGGGTCAGTATTAGTTCTTGGATTCTTGTCCGTTCCTCTTTGGGTAATAGTTTCAAACAAAATTGGTAAAAGAAACACTTTATTTCTAGGAAGTCTTTGCTGGGTTGTTGCTTTTGGAATGTTGTTGTTTTTACCTATAATGCCCTATGATTCTGTAGCGTTATTTTTTCAAAATGAAGTGTATGTTGTACCTCAATCGATGTCTGATGCCATAGCAAATTTTCCTTGGTGGGGTTGGATTGCTGTTGTTATCTTAGGCTTAGGAATGGGAAACATTCACTTAACTGCTTATGGAATGTATCCTGATGCGATAAGTATTATATCAAGTGATTCTTTGGAAAAAGAAGGAAGTTATTTTGGTGCAGTTTCCTTTTTACAAAAAGTTGGAATTGGATTTGCGACGTTGTTGATTGGTCCAATACTGGATTTGACAGGTTACATCGCAAAACCAAGCGAAGAATGGTTTCAAGCGTTATCATTAGCGGATATGCAGATTGAAAACACATGGTTATATCTTCAAGGTAATGAAAGTGCGCCTTTGGCTATTAAATTAACTTTTTGTATTTTGCCCATTATCTTAATGATTTTGGCAAGTATTTCCGTAAAGAATTACAAAATTGATCATTTATTAAAAACCAAATAAAAAAATGATGAACTCTTTTCGAGTTCATCATTTATATTATAAAATCATAATAACTGGCATTACCATCGGTTCACGACCTGTTTTTTGAAACACGTACTTACTTATTGTTTTTGAAAGATCGTTTTTTATTCCGTTAATGTTTAATTTTTTGTTCGAAACTAAAAACTTATCTGATACATTGAGTGCCATTTCTTGTAAATCTTTGATCATTTGTTCGTTGTCTTTCATAAAGATAAAACCTTTAGAAATAATGGTTGGAGCGCAAATAACTTCTTTTCGTAGTTGATTTATTGTTAAAACAACAGACAACAACCCATCTTCTGATAGCTCACGACGGTCTTTTATGACTTGTGAGCCGATTTCACCGATTGCGGCTCCGTCAACGTACACATCTGAGGTTGGGACTTGTCCGGCGATTCTTGCGCCTTCAAGCGATACTGCTAATACATTACCATTATCTAAAACAAATGTATTTTCTTTTTTAACTCCCGTATCAATACCTAATTTAGAATGCATCTTAAGCATTCTAAACTCACCATGAATTGGCATAAAGAATCGAGGTTTCATCAGTTTTAACATCAATTTAAGTTCGTTTTGCCCACCATGCCCTGAGGCATGAACGTCTGCGAATGGAGATTGAGTAATTACAGAAGCACCATTTTTATATAGTAAATTAATGGTTTTATTTACACTTTCTTGATTACCAGGAATTGGAGAAGAAGAAAGAATGACTGTATCTCCTGGAATTAAAGAAATTTGTTTATGCGTACTTGAGGCGATTCTTGTAAGGGCGGCCATCGGTTCTCCCTGAGAACCAGTACATAGAATGGTTAGGTTTTTATGATTGATGCCTACCAGATTGCGGCTGTAAAGAAAGGTGCCTTGAGGAGCCTTAATATACCCTAGTTTTAATCCAACTTCAATATTCTTTTCCATTGATCTACCAAAAACAGCTACTTTACGATTCGATGATATTGATGCTTCAACGATTTGCTGGACTCTATGAACATTCGAAGCAAATGTCGCAATAATGATTCGACCAGTAATTGAAGAAAATAAATCCTTAATTGTCTCAGCTACAACCATTTCAGAAGTAGTAAAATCTTCAAGTTCTGAGTTTGTAGAATCTGATAAAAGGCATAATACACCTTCTTGTCCGATACTTGCCATTTTTTGATAATTAGAATCGGTTCCGGTTGGTGAAAAATCAAACTTAAAATCACCAGTATGAACAATGTTTCCAATTGGCGTTTGAATTTTGATTCCAAATGAATCTGGAATTGAGTGATTGGTTCTAAAAAAACCAATCGAAAAATGATTAAATTTTATGACATCTTCTTCGTGATACTCAATCAGATTAGCGTGAATACCTGGATGATCTTCGAGTTTGTTTTTTATCAGTCCTAAACTTAAGCCAGAAGCATAGATAACAGGAATTTTTACTTGTCTTAGTAAAAAAGGAATTCCTCCAATATGATCTTCATGACCATGACTTATAAACAAACCACGAATTTTATCCTGGTTTTCGATTAAATAGGTATAATCTGGAATAACATAGTCAATACCCATTAAATATTCATCCGGAAACAAAAGTCCCGAATCAACTATAATGAGTTCATCTCTGTATTCCACGCAATACATGTTTTTACCGACTTCTCCTAATCCACCAAGTGCAAAAATCCCGACCTCATTAGAATTAAATAAATGATTTTGCATGGGGATAAATCCTTTCTTAAACATTAGAATAGGTTATTCGTTTGCTTTATTATACCTAATTATCCTGATTTATGCAAATGAATCAGTTTATTTATTTCCGATTCATCTTGATTTTTTTTAAAAAGAACTATACAATAGATATAGCAAAAGCCCGAGTGGCGGAATAGGTAGACGCGCTGGACTTAAAATCCAGTGTCAGCAATGACGTGCCGGTTCAAGTCCGGCCTGGGGTACCATTTTGTAAGTTTAAAAAATCACCGAAAATTTTGGTGTTTTTTTTATAAGGAGCCACGATTTTGTTTGCTTAAAAAAGAAATTTTATTTTCAGGGAAGATTATCATGAAAAACAATGATTTAGACTCTTTATATAATCCAATAATTTCGTTTGTTCCCTAAAAAAATATGTTATAATATCTTAAAGAGAGGTGATAAATTGATCGCAAGAGTCCTTGTTGATGTTCCTTCTAAAGCCGTTGACAAATTATTTGATTATATCGTTCCACCACTCTTTGAATCCGTTCTTGAAATAGGAATGCGATTAATTGTACCTTTTGGACATCGAGAATTGATGGGATATTGTTTGGAAATAACAAATATTAGCGAATATGAACATGAATTAAAACCAATTATTCGCCTTTTAGATATGGAATCTTATCTTACAAAAGAGTTGATTGAACTTGCAAAGATTATTCAAATAGATACCTCCACTGTATTAATTAAAGTTTTAGAAACGATGTTGCCATCTGCTTTAAAAGCAATTTATCGAACAAAATTTCAAGTAATTTCTTATGATAAACTTCCATTAAAATTACAGTCAATATTTGAAAACTCACATATAAAATATTTAAATGAAGAATTCAATGAAGCTTTAAAAGAAGTAAAAGAAGCTATCTTTTCTGGAGCTTTAAAACAAATCTACGATATTTCTTCAAAAAGTAATCCAAGATATAAAAAATTTGTAAAGTTACAAGATTTAAATTATAGTTTAAGTTCTGAAAAACATTTAAAAGTCGTTGAATATCTAAAAGACAAGCAAGAACAGAAAATAGAAGTAAATGCACTATTGACGAAATTACAGCTAACAAGTTCTGTTTTAAAAACTTTAGAAAAATATAAAGTAATTTCAATCTATTCAAGTGAAGAGTACCGAGAAATTGAAAGCATTCAAGAAAATTACAACAAAGAAGTCACTTTAAATCTAGAACAAGAAGCCGCCTTTCAAAAGATTGTTTTAAGTCTAAACGAATCAAAGACCTTCTTACTACATGGTATTACAGGTTCTGGAAAAACAGAAATCTACTTAAAAGCCATTGAAGAAGTTTTAAAAAGAAAAAAAGAAGTCATTTTTTTAGTTCCAGAGATTGCTTTAACTCCGATGATGGTTAACCGATTCAAAGGTCGATTTAAAAACCAGGTAGCCATCCTTCATTCTGGACTATCTGTTGGAGAAAAATATGATGAATGGCGAAAGATTATTCGTCAAGAAGTTTCGATTGTCATAGGTGCAAGAAGTGCCTGTTTTGCGCCTTTTACCAATTTAGGTCTATTAGTAGTTGACGAATGTCACGAAAGCACATATAAGCAAGACGACATGCCTAAATATTATGCGATTGATGTGTTAAATCATCGAGCAAAATATTATAATATTCCCGTTATTTTAGGGTCTGCTACACCAAGCATAGAATCTTATGCAAGATATAAAAGGGGTTATTATGAATTACTTCCTTTAAAGAATAGGGCTATGAATTCATTTGAACCAGATTTAAAAGTAATTGATATGAAAGAAGAATTCAAAAAAGGAAACCAAAGTTTGTTTTCTCTTGAACTTCAAGAAGAAATTAAAATTCGTTTAGACAAAAAAGAACAAGTTATCTTATTATTAAATCGCAGAGGATATTCGACTTTTGTTATTTGTAGAAATTGCGGACACGTATTTACTTGTCCAAATTGTGATATATCGTTAACTTACCATGAAACTGACCATTCTTTAAAATGCCATTACTGCGGACATAAAGCAGAATTACCTAAGGTTTGTCCTAAATGTGGAAAAGAAGATCTTCGATATATGGGAAGTGGTACCCAAAAAATCGAATCGGAACTTTCTTCTTTATTTCCAAATGCTAAAATTATCCGAATGGATAACGATACGACAAGAACTAAGAACGCTCATGAAAAATTACTCGTTTCATTTGAAATGCAAGGCGATATCCTTCTTGGTACTCAAATGATTGCTAAAGGATTAGATTTTCCAAAAGTTACTTTAGTAGGAATTATTCAAGCCGATAGCAACCTATACTCTCCAGATTTTAGAGCACCTGAAAAAACATTCCAACTTATCACTCAAGTTTCGGGTAGAGCCGGAAGACATGATCTAAAAGGAAAAGTCCTTGTTCAAGCATTTAATCCAAATCATTATGCAATTCAATATGCGATTCATGATGATTATTTAGGATTTTATGAATATGAAATGAGTTTAAGAAAACTTGCAAAATATGTTCCTTTTTATTTTCTTGTTCAAGTTTTATTAACTGGAGAATTTATTAGAGATTTATTTATTGCAGGAAAAGAAATCGTACGCAATCTTCGAACTCATTTGTCAAATGAAGCTATTGTACTAGGACCAGCATTACCACTAATCGCAAAAATTAAAAATCGTTATAGTTGTCAAATTGTTATTAAATACAAAAAGGAACCAAATCTTGATTTGTTGTTATTTGAAACAAAAGAGAAGTATGACACGGATACTATATTTGTAAGTATAGATAAAAGTCCAACTTTAGGGTAGGTGAAAAAATGAAAATTGTATTTATGGGAACAATGGAATTTGCTGTTCCAATTCTAGAAGGATTAAAGGAAAAATATGAGGTATCTTTAGTTGTTACTCAACCAGATCGCCCCTTTGGAAGAAAACAAACGCTGAAATATTTACCCATTAAAAAAGCGGCTATTCGTTTAAACATACCTCTTTTTCAACCAGAAAGTATCAAGAAGGATTATAAAAGAGTATTAGAAGAAAAACCTGATATGATTATTGTTTGTGCATATGGGCAAATGATACCTTCAATTATTTTGGAGTATCCTAGATATCATGCCATCAATGTACACGCTTCCTTGCTACCTAAGTTTAGAGGAGGAGCACCTATGCACAAAGCCATTCAACTAGGAGAAACTTTCTCTGGAGTAACCGTTATGTATATGGCAAAAAAAATGGATTCTGGGATGATTTTATCTCAAAGAGAAACGGCAATTTTAGATACAGATGATGTGGGGACACTGCAAACTAAATTATCTATAATGGGGAAAGAATTATTACTTGAAACAATACCTTTGATACTAAACAATCAGATCACTCCAATTGAGCAAAAAGAATCTTTGGTGACGTTTGCTTACAACATTAAGCCAGAAGAAGAACATTTAAATTTAAACCTAAGCGCAAAAGAAATTTACAATCATGTTAGAGGATTTCATCCGTGGCCTTTAACTTTCGTTATGATAGATGAGTATATATTAAAAACGCATTCAATCAAAATTGTACCTAACCCACAGGTTTCAAAATCTTTTGTCCCAGGGCAAATCATTAAAGCAGATAAATCAAATGTATATATTAATACAGGAGATGGAGTTATTTCTTTAGAGAAAGTACAACTTCAAGGGAAAAAAGTTATGGATATATCTTCTTTTATGAATGGCATCGGGAAATCGCTTTTCATCGAAGGAAAGATTTTAAAATAGCGCTTAAAAACATCACATAAATGTGGTATAATAATTAGTTAGTATCGCACATATTTTTTGAGAGGTGAAACAATGAATCGTCAAAAAAACTTATTTTCTCGAGATGAAATGTTTCAAATGAATGTAGACAAATTACTCGAACGTGGAGTTTCAATTGAAGAAATAGCGGATGTTGCATATCGCCAACAATCAAAATGGAATAAAGAAATCTCTTTTCAAGAATGTCTTGAATCGGTAGAAAAAATCCTTTCCTTAAGAGACGTCTTTCATTTGCTTCAATTAGGAGCAGAAATTGATCGACTTACTGAAGAAGGAGCTTTTAAAGGGCCTATTCAGTCGATTTTAGCATCTGATTTAGGCATGTTTGGGATAGATGAATTATTCGGATTAGAATTAGCTGGACTCTATGGAACAATTGGAAAAACCAATTTTGGAGATATCGATGTCAATAAACCAGGAGTTGTGGCAAGATTAAATGATGCCGGAAAAGAAGACAAGCAAGCTTGTCATACATTTTTAGATGATATTGTTGGAGCTTTAGCTGCAGCTGCATCCACAAGAGTCGCACAAATTGAAAATGAAATTGAAGCAAGAAAAGATCCAAGCATTATTGAACAACCCAAATTATTTTAAATAGATAAAATCAAAAGGTAAAGGAGGTGTGATTTTTGGACAATCGTGAAAAAACTCTTGATGAATTTTTTCGTAAGAATGATAATTCACAAAAAAAGAAAAACCCAAAAGATTTAAAAAAAGAGGAAAACAAAAAAATAGATTTATATTTTGAAACGGTTGCTCAAGAAAAAGCACCAAAGAAAAAATCGGGATTAGATAAACTTGTCGATTTTTTTCGGATAACCTCTTTTAAAAATCGTTTTGATGAAAAAAAAGTCAGCGTTAATTTAAAGCAGTATGAAGTTGAAGGAAAAAATAAAGTATCCAAATTTTGGAATAAAATTACTTTATTTTTTATCAATCAATTTAGTTTTGAAGCCGGAGTGGACATTTTGGATGAAACCTCCGTTTTATATCGAAAAAATTTAGTAATCAAAAACATTATATTGGTAACCAATATCGTATTCTTATCGTTTACATTGATAGGTTATGAAGGCGTCAATCTAAAACTTAATTTAATTGTTGCATTTATTATCTTTTTAGTAATGTTTTTTACAAATCAACTCATTAAGAAAATTATTTTTGAAGAACCGAAAACGCTTCAAAAACAACAAATGGGAGAATATATTTCCGGAATTTATATCTTAATGATGGCTATTGCGGTTTATATTAAATTGAAAGTAACGCTTGGAGGAAATCCTGCAGAAGGATTCTTTAGCATCACTCAAGCAGGATATTCTTTAATCTATTTTGCTTTAGTAGTACTCGCGTTGTATCAAGACTCTAAATTATTGAAATTGATTTTTAAAGTTTCAATTATTGCAATGACAATTATCCACGTGACTATTTTGTACCCACTCATGGACTACGCCACTGACATAACTACTCTTTGGGCTTATTTAAAAGGTCCAATACTTACCGATATTATTTTAAGGACATTAGTTCTTGCCATTTTTATGATTGCTTTATACTCCACTTCGAAAATTTCAGAAGATATGAACAACAAACGAAAAGAAGAGTTAGTAAAACGAAGAGCTATGGAAAAAGATTTTAAAGCCGTGGTAGCTGATGTGTTTGATGTCATTAGTGTTTATCGAAGTCATGGCGAAGATCATCAAGAAAAAATGGAAACGGAATCTGCAAGAAGAGTCGCTGAAATGTCTGGAAAACTTGGAAATTTCCTTGGTTATTCTCCAAAATTATGCCGAGAAATATTTGATTTTTCTACCATTCATATCGATAAAAAAGATGTGCTTTCTCTTTCTGGATATGATGATAAAGAAGTGTTAGAAGAAAACGATTTTCGTAAAATTCGTGAAAAAACAATTATTGGGTCTGTTATTATTAAACGTCTTCAATTAGACAAAAAAGGTGAAGACATTGTAAGAGCACACTTTGAAAAAACAGCAGATGCTGATTTTATAAAAGATATGAATGGAATTCAAAACAATCGAGAATCACAAGTGATTTTGTTATGTCAAATTTATGATATCTTAAGACAACCAAGAAACTACAAAAGAGAATTAAAGCATTCAAGAGCTATTGATTTAATTCAACTAGAATTTTATCCTTATTTTGATCCTCAGATCATTGATCGTTTTGTAAAATATAGTGATGATTTTGAGTCGATATATTATAAATTAATTCAAGAATAGGAGATTTTAACATGTACCGATTTTTTACATCGGAGTCCGTAACTGAAGGACATCCAGATAAAATTTGTGACCAAATAAGTGATGCTATTTTAGATGCTATATTGACAGACGATCCAAATGCAAGAGTCGCTTGTGAAACGCTTGTTACAACAGGGCTTGTATTAGTCGCAGGAGAAATAACAACAACTACTTATGTTGATATTCAAAAAATTGTAAGAGATACAGTGACTGAAATAGGATATGATAGAGGTAAATATGGGTTTGATGCAGATAATTTGGCCGTATTAGTCGCAATCAATAATCAATCTCCAGACATTGCATTAGGTGTCGATCAAAACGAAACTCATGAACAAGGTGCAGGAGATCAAGGAATGATGTTTGGTTATGCAACAGACGAAACAGAAGAATATATGCCAATCACTCATGTTTATGCGAATAAACTTGCAAGAAAATTAGCTCAAGTAAGAAAGAATGGACAATTAAATTATCTTCGACCAGATGGGAAAACCCAAGTGACTGGAGAATTTAATGATGAAGGAATTTTGATTCGTTTTGATAAGATTCTAATTTCAACTCAACATTCACCTGAAGTCTCTCAAGATAAGATTAGACAAGACATGATTGAATTTGTTATTAAACCGATTATCCCCAATAAATATATAGATAAAAACACTGAAATTTTAATTAATCCTACCGGAAGATTTGTCATTGGAGGACCTTCAGGAGATTCAGGATTAACTGGAAGAAAAATTATTGTAGATACTTACGGAGGAAGAGCACACCATGGTGGCGGAGCCTTTTCTGGAAAAGACCCATCGAAAGTAGACCGAAGTGCGGCTTATGCATGTCGATATGTTGCAAAAAACATAGTAGCTTCTGGAATTGCAAAAGAAATAGAGGTGCAGGTTTCTTATGCAATAGGAGTTGCAAAACCTACAAGTATTGGAGTTAACACCTTTGGAACAAGCAAAATACCAGAAGACGAAATCATTCATATCATTACAAAACATTTTGATTTAAGACCTAAATCCATCATTGAAATGTTAAACTTAAAGCGTCCCATTTACCGACAAGTTGCAACGTATGGACATTTTGGAAGAACGGATTTAGATTTACCATGGGAAAAACTAGATAAAGTAAAGATTTTAGAACAATATCTTAAATAAATTAGGTGATAATTATGTTTTTAACAGATTGGACAATAGTAATTGAAGTTTCATTAATCATATTATTTCTTATTGGAAGTATTGTTGTAGCTTCGTTTTTAATAGTTAGATCTTTAATCTATTCTTATAAGGATGTTTTCAAAGCACATTCAAAATTTGATATTGAATTAAGAAAATCATTGAATCTGATTTCAAAAGTTGTCAAAGATGAATCGCTTAAAGCGTACGATAATGTTATCATTAAAGAATTAAATTATGAAGAAAAAAAGAAATTACTGACTTTAGTTGACTTTACTTTTTTATCATTAAATTCAAAAGAGGAAGCAGACAGCTACTTAGCTGAAACATACGAAAATCTTCAAGAATTAAGAAGAATTAGAGATAGTAAAGTATTAATCTTTAACCAAAAAATATTGATGTTTCCTTTTAATATTTATTCTAAAATAATGAAAATGAAAAAATGGGATGTTTTTACTTCCTAAAAATAAGAGAATTCAACTTTATCGGTTGAATTCTTTTCTTTATTATTTATAATTGATACCTTGATATGTTTTATTTATTCGTAATTGTTTATCGATTTCATTTGTGACCACAAACTTCTTTAAAGACCATTTTGGTTCAATTAAATCACTTTTTAAAGCATCACCTGTCAACCGATAAATAATGATATCGGGACGTAACTGTTCAATTTGATTTGTTACAACATCTACGTATTCTTTTAAACTTAATATCGGAAAGGGATTTAAGTTATAATAATCTTCAAGAGGAGTATTCTTAAGAAGATAGAGCATGTGTATTTTTATTCCTTGAATATCTAAAGAATTAAGGAAATGTATGGTATCTAACATCATTTCTTTGGTTTCATTTGGCAATCCATTAATGATGTGACATACAACATGAATGTTGTGAGCTCTTAACTTTGAAACTGCATCTTGAAACGCTTGAAGAGAATGGCCTCGATTAATTAAAATAGATGTTTTCTCATGAATGGTTTGTAGTCCAAGTTCAACCGTCAAAAACGTTTTTTGATTCAATTCACTTAGGTATTCTATCACATCATCAGGTAGACAATCCGGCCTTGTTGCAATACTGATTCCGATTAGATCTTTATCTAAAGTAAGAGCCTCTTCAAATAAACGTTTTAATTTATCAAGAGGAGCGTAAGTATTTGTAAAAGACTGAAAATATGCAATTGTTTTTCCAATAGGCCATTTGCGTTTCATCATAGAAAGCATTTCTTGATATTGATCTTTTAATGAAAAATTAAGGTCACCTGTAAATTCTCCTGAACCTTTTTCAGAGCAATAAAGACAGCCTTTATAAGAGATTGTTCCATCACGATTAGGGCAAGTGAAATTTCCATTTAAAGAGATTTTAAACACTTTTGAATGAAATGTTTCTTGATAAAAATCATTTACAGTATAATAAGGTTTTTCTTTTATTTTAAAGTTCATAATCTTCACCTAATCTTCATTATAGCACAATATAATGTTTAATGGTTTTCATAAAATTGAATTAATGTTATAATAGAATAAGCTAGGTGATGAAAAATGTACAATATAATGAAAGATAGTTTATTTGAACCAAAAAAAATCCTTCAATATCGTAATAAATCAGGATGGTACGCTTTTTTATACTTCCTGATTTTAGCTTTATTTATGACGATTGGATATATTGCTTTTTATATAGGTTATGATGGAAATTCAGTGATTACATCTGATACAACTGGTTGTGAATTATCCTCTACTGGAGTTGAGTGTTTATCTTCTGATTTTGATTTTCAAACGGAGTATAATTTATATGGTATTTCAATCTATTTTTTAAATGAAACAGATCAATTTCAAGATATAGTATTTATTGGTGATTCAAGTTTGGTGTTTCAAGGAAATAGTGTTACTTTATTTTCTTCATCTACTCAGCGAATTACGTTTCCAAATTTAACTACACTATCTCAATCAAATACATTTGACCAGTTTTTTTCAACTTTTAAAACTGCTTTACTTGTTACGAGTATTCTTGTTGGGTTTTTAACGAATCTCATTTTATTGTTATTTGTATCTTTGGTTTCAACAATTCCTTTCTTAAGACTAAAGAAATTTATTCGTTTTAAAAAGCTCTATATTCTTGTAATATTTGCGATTACTCCGATTGCAATCTTAATGACATTTTACAATATTATTCCCATAAACAATGTATTATTTTTTGTGTTAATGATAATAGGATATCGTTCTCTTTACATTTTACAAAGAGAGCTGTTTACGACAACCTTTTTGCATCTTCAAAATCAACAACAAGAACAAGATGATAATATAATAGATTCTAGTTATACTGTAACGGATGTGGAAGAGGAAGAAACTGAAGATAATTTAGATGTTACAGAAGATTCAAAAGATGAAAAAGACTAAAAATGTTATTGATAATTTGATTTAGATATGATATGATACTTACAAATGCAATGAACTAGAGATAGTAGTATATTGATTCATTTAAAGAGACTTGGTGGATGGTGTAAACCAAGAATGAAGGTATATGAATTAGTCTAGGGAGCTAATGAAACGCAACTTGGGAGTTTCATTCGTGTTTCCGCGTTAAGGAATGAAAGTGCCAGATTTTATCTGGAACAAAGGTGGTACCGCGATGTTAAATCGTCCTTTCTTAGGACGATTTTTTTTATTGTTAAGGAGGAATCAATATGAGTCAATTTGTACCCAGTTTTAATCACAATGAAATAGAACCAAAATGGCAAAAAAATGGTATGAAGAAAAAGTATTTCAAGCTGTGGATTTTGATGAGCGCCCCAAATTTTATGGATTAGTTGAATTTCCATATCCTAGTGGACAAGGAATGCACGTTGGACACATGAGAGCCTATGCCTCTTTGGAGGTTATCTCACGAAAAAGAAGAATGGAAGGATATAATGTATTATTTCCAATCGGATTTGATGCGTTTGGACTGCCAACAGAAAATTATGCAATCAAGCATCAAATTCATCCAAGAATCGTTACAGATGAAAACATTTTGACGTATACAAGCCAATTAAAAAGCGCAGGATTTTCTTTTGACTTTTCGAGAATAGTAGATACTACTGATGAGACCTACTATAAATGGACTCAATGGATTTTCTTAAAAATGTATGAACATGATTTAGTCTATAAAAGTAAAACATATGTTAATTTTTGCCCTGATTGCAAGGTGGTATTATCCAATGAAGAATCACAAGGTGGAGAATGCGATCGTTGTGGAACAAAAGTAACTCAATTAGAGAAGGATGTTTGGTTTCTTAAAATAACAGCTTATGCTGATAAACTATTACAAGGGTTGGATGTACTAGAATCAAATAATCGAATTCATATTGAACAAGAGAAGTGGATTGGAAAGTCTACGGGAGCTTATATCAATTTTAACGTAAATGAGACTTCAGAATTCTTAAAGGTCTTTACAACAAGACCAGATACTATTTATGGAGCCACCTTTATGGTTATCTCTCCAGAACATCCTATTTTAGTGACGCTTAAAGATAAAATTCAAAATGGTATTGAAGTAAAAGAATATCAAGATCAATCCATTATGAAAACAGAATTTGAACGAACCCAACTTATAAAAGATAAAACAGGAGTTTTATTGAAAGGGATTTGTGCCATTAATCCACTCACTTTAAAACAGATCCCAATCTTTATTTCTGATTATGTCATGATTACTTATGGAACGGGTGCAATAATGGCAGTCCCAGGACACGATGAAAGAGATTATGAATTTGCTAAGAAATTCAATTTAGACATTGTAGAAGTTATTCAAGGTGGAGACATTTCAAAAGAAGCCTATACTGACACCGATACAGGAATTCTTGTAAACAGTGGTATCTTAAACGGTATGACAGTTGAAAATGCTTTAATCAAAATGATTGATTATCTAGAACAACATAAACTAGGGGAAAAAACCGATCAATTTAGAATGAAAGATTGGGCTTTCAATCGACAACGATATTGGGGAGAACCGATTCCTGTCATTTATTGTGATGATTGTGGAGTCGTTCCTGTTCCTTATGAAGATTTACCAGTTCGTTTGCCAATTGTTGAAGCTTTTCTTCCAACAGATACAGGAGAAAGCCCACTAGCAAACATTGAAGAGTTTGTAAATTGTACATGTCCTATCTGTCATAAACCAGCAAAAAGAGAAACGGATACTATGCCTCAATGGGCTGGATCTAGCTGGTATTTCTTAAGATATATGGACCCTCAAAACCCTTTAAGATTTGCGTCCAAAGAAAAACTGAAATATTGGGGTCAAGTTGATTGGTATAACGGAGGAATGGAACACGTCACAAGACATTTAATTTATTCTCGTTTTTGGAATCACTTTTTGTACGATATTGGAGAAATTCCATTTAAAGAGCCATACCTTAAAAGAACAGCGCAAGGTTTGATACTAGGTGAAAATGGCGATAAAATGTCAAAATCAAAAGGAAATGTTATCAATCCAATTGAAATCATTGATGAATACGGCGCGGATACTTTGAGAACCTATATTTTGTTTATCGGTGATTATGAAATGGCAACTCCTTGGAATGAAAATGGCTTAAAAGGATGTCGTAGGTTCTTAGATAAAATGTGGCGTTTATTTGAGAAAGTTACAAAGGATGATTTTTATTCTGTTGAATTAGAAATAAATATACACAAAACCATTAAAGGCGTTTCAGAAGATTTAGAAAATCTTAAATTTAATACCGCCATTGCAAAACTTATGACGCTTACTAATGATTTTACTTCAAGTGCTGCTATTACGAAAAAAGATTATGAGACATTACTTCAACTAGTATATCCTTTTGCACCTCACGTAACAGAAGAATTATGGGAGATGTTGAATCATAAAGAATCTTTAGTATTTGTAAATTGGCCAAGTTATGATGAGTTGAAACTAATTGAAAAGAAAATTGAAATTGTGGTAAATATCAATGGTAAAGTAAGAGATAGAATAGAAATGGCTTTTGATTCAGATAGTGAAGAAATAAAAACAAAAGCATTGAATCTGCCAAGAATTAAAGAGTTAATTGGGAATGACACCATCAAGAAAATAATTGTCGTACAAAATAAACTCATCAATATTGTAATCTAAATAAAGAAATTCACCCACTAATTGGTATATATGTTAGTGGGTGTTTTATTTGAGAGAATCCATTTATAAAAGAAATGAAAAAACAATTCAAATTGTGCCATTGTTCGATATGAATACTTGTAATAGGTGTCTTTCTTCAAAGGAAAGACATTACTTAGGAAGAGATAATTATGATCATTGTATGGACTGTGAGATTAATGGATATTTAGCTTATTCGACCAGATTATATCGATATAATCGATTTGTAGAAGAAAGAGAACATCGCTTAATACTGTCTTTTCCTCTAACTCAGATTCAAGAAAACGCTAGTAATTTTATCCTTAAATCGATTCAAAATAAACGAAGTTGTTTTTTAGAAGCAGTATGTGGTGCAGGTAAAACAGAAATGACTTTTAATGCAATACTGTATGCCTTAAACAAAAAAATGAAAATTTGCTATGCTATTCCAAGAAAACAAGTTGTCATTGAACTTGCTTCAAGGTTTCAAAAACATTTTCCAGACACAATCATTAAATCTTTATATGATCAATCTAAAGACGATGAGTTTGCTCATTTATTGTTATCAACGATGAATCAGTTAATTCACTACTATCAAGAATTTGACCTTATGATTGTAGATGAAGTCGACGCTTTTCCGTTTAAAGATAATCCATTTCTACAAAGATTAGTTCAAAAGGCCCTAAAACCAAATGGAATTATAATATATATGTCTGCCACTATTTCAAAAGAGTATTCTATTTTAATAAAGAAAAATATAATTGATCATTTTCAAGTATATTCAAGATTTCATAATCATTCCTTAGACTTACCTCAATTTGAACAAGTAATTCATTTAGAAAAAACATTTTCAAATAAAATGATACCAACAATTATTAAACAAAAATTGGATGAGTGGCAAAATTTAGGTAAAAAAGTTTTGTTATTTGTGCCTTCCATTTTATTTGGTATACGTATGCATCATATACTATTATCTTATGGATATTTGACAGAAATTTATCACAGTAAAATAAAAAATAAATCCTACATTTTGAACGAATTCAAAAAAGACAAATTTTTGTTTTTAATCACAACGACTATTCTTGAAAGAGGCGTTACATTTTCTAATATTAATGTTGCTGTTGTTTTATCAGACCATCCTATATTTACAAGTAATGTATTAATTCAAATTGCAGGAAGAGTCGGTAGAAATCTAATGTATCCAAATGGAGAAATTATATTTTTTTCTGAATTTATGTCGAAAGCAATGACAAAAGCAAAATCAAATTTGATTCTTATGAATAAACACAAATTATCAGAAAGAATTTACGTCGAATGAAATGTAAAATTTGTAATCAATTTTTTTTAATGGAAACCTCATTTCAAACTCTATTTCATTTTGAAGATATTTGTTCTTTATGTGAAAATGTATATTCACCAATTTTACAAGTTGAAGTTATTCCTTTTCAAGGAGGGCTCATACATTACTATTATTTATATGTTGATTTAACTATTGATTTTTCCAAAGAATTATATTTAATGAAATATTTAGTTAAACCTTTAAATGTAGCCATTTCACACAAAAATGATTTTGATATAATTCTATTTTTAGATTTAGATGACTATCAAAATTTGCCAAATTGGTTTACCTATTTTTCAAGTTATAAAAACATTATGTTTTATTCACTTGGAATATTTGATTTAAGTAAGTATGTGAGGATATTTTGAATATTTTGTAAAATTCCTGCGCCTTAGTTTACATCTAATTTTTTTGGTGTTATAATAAAATTGGATTTTAAATACAAAAAGGAGTGATTTGAATGAAACTTGATGTAAGAGGCAAGAGTGGGTTTGAAATTACAGATGCAATCAGGGCATATTTCGAAAAAAAGCTCAAAAAAATCGAAAAAGTATTTTCAGAAGAATTAGAAGCGTTTGTAGTTTGTAAGATTTACAAAGATTTAACAAAAGTTGAAATTACCATACCGATTAAATTCATTACCATCCGCGCTGAAGTCGAAGACAAAGATTTATATGCTGCAATCGACCACGCCATTGACAAATTAGAAGCACAAATTCGAAAAAATAAACACAAAATGAATCGAAGTTTACAAGAAAAAACAGGCTTAAAAGATGCATTCAAAAATGATGAGTTTAATTTAGAAGAATTAGAAAAAGAACTTATTTCTCCAATCAAGAAAAAGCGCATCAAATTAGACATTTTATCTCTTGATGAGGCCATTACTCAAATGGAATTACTAGGCCACGATTTCTTCATTTACTATAACGAAGATAAGCAAGTTAATTTACTCTACTTAAGAGATGATGGCAAATACGGTTTGATTGAAACCGAATAGCTAATTTAACAGTGACCTTTTAGGTCACTTTTTTTTGTATCAAGGTGATTTTAGTTGAATATAGGGTGTATTTTGTGGTATTATTATAGATGTTAACGAAGAGGTGAATAACATGTTTAAAATGTTTGATAGTAATAAAAAAACATTAAAAAGGTTAGAAAAAACTGCTCTACAAGTTCTTGCTGTAGAAGCAGAATATAAAGTGATGTCAGATGAAGAGTTGCAAGCAAAAACCGTGGAGTTCAAAAAGAGATATCTTGAAGGTGAATCATTAGATTCTTTGCTTGTTGAAGCATTCGCTGTAGTAAGAGAAGCATCCATAAGAGTTACAGGATTATCTCCGTTTAAAGTACAAGTAATGGGAGCTATGGTTATTCATGAAGGCAATATTGCTGAAATGAAAACAGGTGAAGGAAAAACATTGACCGCTGTTATGCCAGCTTATTTAAATGCTTTAACTGGAAAAGGTGTTCACATTGTAACCGTTAATGAGTATTTAGCAGGGCGTGAAGTAATTGGTGAAATTGGCGATTTGTTTCGTTTTTTAGGACTGACTGTAGGGTTAAACATCCGTGATTTAACTCCAGAACAAAAACAAGAAGTTTATAATTGTGACATTTTATATTCAACAAATAACGAATTAGGGTTCGATTACTTAAGAGATCATATGGTTATTTATAAAGAATCCATTTCTCAAAGACCTCTTAATTTTGCTATTATTGATGAGGTCGACTCTATTTTAGTTGATGAAGCAAGAACCCCTTTAATTATATCTGGAGGAGAAAAAAACACAGCAGAATTGTATAAACAAGCAAATTATTTTGCGATTCGTCTTAAACTTGATGAAGACTTCCAAGTGGATATTAAAGACAAAACCATCAATTTATCCGAAAAAGGAGTTCAATTAGCAGAAGAATATTTTCAATTAGATAATTTATATGATGTTACAAATGTTACTTTACTACATCATATTAATAATTCCCTTAGAGCCAATTTTATTATGACAAGAGACATCGATTATGTTGTCCAAGAGGGAAAAGTAATTATTGTTGACCCTTTTACCGGTAGATTAATGCATGGACGACAATTTTCTGAAGGACTCCATCAAGCCTTAGAAGCTAAAGAAGCCGTTGAAATAAAGAAAGAAACAACGACGTTAGCGACGATTACCTTTCAAAATTTCTTTAGAATGTACAAAAAATTATCTGGTATGACAGGTACTGCTAAGACAGAGGAAGAAGAATTTAGAAACATCTACAACATGTATGTTGTGGAAATTCCTACTAATATGCCAGTTGTTCGGAAAGATGAAAATGATTTGATTTTTGCTTCTATGGAAGCAAAATATAAAGCACTTGCGGAAGAAATTCAAAGAAGACATCTATTAGGGCAACCTATGCTTATTGGTACTATTTCGATTGAAAGTTCAGAGTTATTATCTTCTCTTCTTCGAAAAAAGAGCGTTAAGCATAATGTATTGAACGCAAAACAACATGAAAGAGAAGCGGAAATCGTTGAAAATGCAGGACAGAAATTTGCTGTTACTATCGCAACGAATATGGCTGGACGTGGAACGGATATTAAATTAGGCGAGGGAGTTGTCGCTTTAGGTGGATTAGCCGTCATTGGTACTGAAAGGCATGAATCAAGACGAATTGACAACCAATTAAGAGGACGAAGTGGTCGTCAAGGTGATCCTGGATATTCTAGATTCTATTTATCTGCAGATGATGATTTATTACGTCGATTTGGTGGAGACCGTTTCAAAAGAATGATTTCTATGATTACGGTTCAAAAAGGATCCGATACGGAAGAACCATTAGAATATGGCATGTTTTCCAAACTTGTTTTAAGAGCTCAAAGTCAAATTGAAGGTAACAACTTTGATCGTCGAAAAACTGTTTTACAATATGATGAAGTTTTACGTCGTCAAAGAGAAATTATTTATCAACAAAGAACGGACGTATTATTCAATGAAACCATTGAAGATTCTGTAAATCAAATGATTGAGGCCACTTTAACTCGAATCGTCAATAATCATGCAGATGATTTAGATGCTATGAGTAAAATGCTAGATCGTTTCTTTTCAAAAGATTCTATTGATTCAAAGATTATACAAAATAGTTCAACTAATATTCTTGAATATGTTTTAGACCAATACAAAAAAGAAGTGGAAGAAAAGAAAGCATTATCTTCCGTAAAAATTTATAATGATTTCTTAAAAGCGATTACGTTAAGAGTTGTTGATACGTACTGGGTTCAACACATTGATGCAATGAGTGAATTGAGACAATCCGTAACGCTTCAAAGTTACGGTCAAATTAACCCGTTTAGAGAATATCAAGAGTATGGGTTTAAAATGTTCGAAACAATGGTTCAAAACATTCAAAACGATGTGACAAGATTTGTTTTAAAAGCACAAGTCAGACAAAATACAGAAAGAGTTCAAGTCGCAAAACCTATTAGTACTCTTTCCGGAAAAGAAGATGACTCAAGAAAAAAACAACCAGTAAAAGTTTCTGAAAGAGTTGGAAGAAACGATCCTTGTCCTTGTGGAAGTGGGAAAAAATATAAATACTGCCACGGGAAAAACCAATAAAAGGTGATAATATGACCTATTTAGATTTAAAAACAATCATTTCCGATCAAAACGATCGGCTTTTGTTGTTAAAACAAGCCTTTAACATTGATAAATTTAGAGATAAATTGAAAAATCTAGATCAATTAACTTTTGCATCTGATTTTTGGCAAGATCCAAAATCAGCCCAACTAGTTATTCAAGAAGCCAACGAAATTAAATCATTGACGCAAATGTATGATGAAATCATTGAATTATATGAAACATTAGAACTAACTTATGAACTTTCTTTAGTCGATGACGAGTTGAATTTAGATAATATTCCCGAACTTACACATCTTTTCCAAAAGAAGACAGATGAATTGACCATTAAGATGTTGTTAAACAAACCTTATGACAAATTAAATGCAGTAATCGATTTTCATCCTGGTGCAGGAGGTACGGAATCACAAGATTGGGCCGAAATGCTATATAGAATGTATACAAGATGGGCCGATTCAAAAAACTTTAAAGTGACAGTACTAGATTATTTAGATGGAGACGAAGCTGGATTAAAATCTGCGACGATCCTTGTCACTGGGAAAAATGCTTATGGATATTTAAAAGCAGAATCAGGAGTTCATCGTTTAGTAAGACTATCTCCTTTTGATGCTTCTGGGAAAAGACACACGTCTTTTGCTTCTGTTTCGGTAGTTCCAGAAATTGACGAATCCATTGAGGTAGAAATCAATGAACAAGATTTAAAAATTGATACATATCGATCAAGCGGCAATGGTGGACAAAGCGTTAATACAACCGATTCAGCAGTCCGAATCACTCATTTACCGACTAAAACGGTGGTAACTTGTCAAAATGAAAGAAGCCAATTACAAAATAAAGATACCGCAATGCATGTATTAAAAGGAAAATTATTTCAACTTGAACTAGAAAAAAAACAAGCAAAATTGAATACTTTTTCTACAAGCAATGTTAGTAATGCATTTGGAAGTCAAATTCGATCTTATGTTTTTCATCCTTATTCCATGGTGAAAGATTTAAGAACAGGGTATGAAACATCAAATGCTGAAAAAGTAATGAATGGAGATTTAGATGATTTTATTCAAGCATATTTATTAAAATTTAGCGAATAAAAAGAGAGGGGTTCTATGACAAGAAAATTTCAACTTCGTCAAATAGGAAAATTAGAACAATATTTCTTTTTAACCATAGGCGTATTTATTATGGCATTTGCTTTTTACTTTTTTGTTATTCCTTCTGGAATTGTAACAGGAGGAGTGACGGGACTATCAATGGTCATCAATCGATATCTAGAAAAGGTGCCTATTTCGTTACTTGCCTTACTATTCAATATAATATTATTATTCTTTGCTTTAATATTTCTTGGAAAAAGAGAATTCGTAAGAAGTATTTACGGCTCATTTCTTTTTCCAGTCTTTCTTGCCCTATTTGAACTTACAATAACAAATCCAACTTTTGGTGAAAACGATCTTTTGCTGGTAGCACTTTATGCAGGTGGATTAATCGGAATCGGTTTTGCAATCGTTGTGCATTATGGTGGAACAACTGGTGGAACCGATATTTTAATTAAAATCATGAGAAAATATACGTTTCTTTCCCTTGCTGTTTGCGTATACGTTGTTGATTCAACCGTGATTGTGATTGGAGCCTTAACTTATCCTGCAGGATTGAGCGAAGGATTTATTAATGCACTTTATGCAATTGTTATTGTTTTCTTATCCGGAAAAGTAGCCGATTCTTTCTTGCTTGGAATGCAATCCAAAAAGGCCATTAACATTGTCACAGATCATCCAAAAGAATTAAAAGCCGCTATTTTCGCGACGTTTAGTAGAGGGATGACTGAAATTCAAAGTCAAGGTGGATACACAGAACATCAAAAAACACTATTAATTATGGTTATTCAAAACTCTGAATATCATTATGTAAGACAAATCATTTCTGATACAGACCCCAAAGCATTTGTTTTTGCGACTCCGGCTTCAGAAATTCATGGGGAATGGTCTACCAAAGAAGAGGTGTTTTTAAATCGTGATCAAAGTAAATCAAGTAAAGAAAGACAAAACAAAATATAAGGTATCATTTTTGTTTGAAAATCTTGAGGAGGTTTCATTTGTAGTATCCGAAGATTTAGTTGTTCAATACAGACTGCTTCGAGGAAAGGAATTTACTGATTTAGCCTACAAAACATTTGTTAAAGATCAACAAATGGATGAGTTTTATCAAAAAGCATTACGATTTGCTTTACAAAAACAAAGAAGCACACATGAAGTAAAAGAATATCTTTTGAAATTAGATTCTCAGACACTTTTTGTGGAATCAATTATTTTAAAACTTGATAAGCTAACTCTTTTAAATGACGAGAAATACGTTACAAGTATATTAGAAATTTATTTCTATCAAAAAAGAGTTGGGCCTTTAAAACTTGAAGAATTATTTAAACAAAAAGGAATTGAACCCACACTTTATAAAGATGCACTTTTTTCTATTCAAGAAAAAGACATTATCTTAAATCTAGAACTTTTATTTTCAAAAAAATTACCTACGATGAAATTACAATCTATTCGAAAAGCCATGATGCAAATGAAACAATTTCTTTATCAAAAAGGTTATTCTTTAGAAGTAGTATCTTCTTTTCTATTAAAACATCAAAGCGATTTTCTAAGTGTAATTGATGAAGAAAAACTTTTGCTTTTGGAAATGCAAAAACAACAAAAAAAATATTCGGCTTTAGAACTTTCAACTTTCGAAACAAAACAAAAAATAATTGCATCATTTATTCGAAAAGGATTTCAATATCAAGATATTAAAAAGATTCTAGAAAGGGGATAAAAATATGAATTTAAGGATGTCAGAACTTGATTTATATTTATTTAATGAAGGTAAATTAAAGGAAGCATATAAACATTTTGGCTCTCATTTAATCAAAGACGAATTAAATCAAACCCAAGGGGTTGAATTCACCGTGTTTGCGCCCCATGCTAAAATCATTTCTTTGGTAGGAGATTTTAACAATTGGGATTCTAGATCACATGTGCTTGAAAAGGTTGATCCTTCAGGGATATTTAGTATATATGTTCCTGGAATTGGAGAATGGGAAAAATACAAATATTGCATTGTTACAAGTTATGGCCAAACCATTTTTAAATCAGATCCCTATGCTTATTTTTCAGACAATCGTCCAGAAACTTCATCAAAAGTATATGATATTGAAGGGTATTCTTGGAATGATTTTGACTATCTAGATTCAAGAAGAAATAAAGACATCTTTTCTTCAAAACTAGCTATTTATGAAGTCCATTTAGGAACATGGATGATTAAACCAGATGGAACGCTTCATAAATACAACGAATTAGTTGATTACTTAATTCCTTATGTGAAAGCTCATGGATTTTCACATATTGAATTAATGCCAATTGTTGAACATCCCTTAGACGAATCTTGGGGATATCAAGGAACTGGATATTATAGTGCTACTTCAAGATATGGTGTGCCAAAAGATTTAATGTATCTGATTGATCGTTGTCATCAAGAAAATATTGGTGTCATCTTTGATTGGGTACCAGGACACATTTGTAAAGATAGTCATGGACTTTACTTGTTTGATGGAGAACCATTATACGAATATGATGATTACAAAATTAGAGAAAATGAAATATGGGGAACTGTGAATTTAGATTTAGGAAAAGGCGTAACAAAAAGCTTTTTAATTTCTAATGCATTTTTCTTTATGAATTATTTTCATGTAGATGGACTTCGAATTGATGCTGTGTCCAATATTATTTATTATTTAGGGGACTCCACTGTTGGAACCAATTTTCCTGCAATTGAATTCTTAAGAAATCTTTCCTATGCTTTGAAAGAACAAGACTCATCTGTTTTATTGTTTGCTGAAGATTCCACAACATTTCCTAATTTAACCACTTCTGTTAATGATGGTGGAATTGGGTTTGATTATAAATGGAACATGGGTTGGATGAATGATACACTAACGTATTTTGAAAAAGACCCTATATACAGAAAGTATCATCATGAGTTAATTACTTTTGGTTTGATTTATGCATATTCTGAGCGATTTGTACTTCCCTTATCCCATGATGAAGTCGTTCATGGGAAGAAATCGCTTGTTTCAAAAATGCCTGGAGATTATTGGCAAAAATTCGCTAATTTTAGGACTTTATTAGGTTTCCAATTTACACACCCTGGGAAAAAGCTTTTATTTATGGGCGGAGAATTTGCACAAATGCATGAGTGGAAAGATAAAGAAGAATTAGATTGGTTTTTATTAGAATATCCACTTCATGAGAGAGCAAATCGATTTGTAAGAGACTTAATCCAAGTCTATAATTATCACGCTCCTCTTTTTGAACTTGATCATGACCCAAGTGGATTTAGGTGGATTGATCAAAATAATGCAGATCAATCGATTTTTGTTTATGCAAGATATGCGAAAAATAAAGATAATTTTTGTATTGTTATCCTAAATATGACACCATCTTCTTATACGAATTATAAAATCGGTGTTCCAAGATCTGGAATCTATGAAGAAATATTAAATAGTGATAAAGACATTTATGGAGGATCTAATTTATATAATGGAAGTTCTCTTCAATCTGTTCAAGAGTCCATGCATGGGCTCTCAGACTCCATTTATGTAAATGTAGCACCTTTGTCAGTTAGTATCTTAAAGTATGTTTACGAAAACGATTTATTTCATCCCGTTCAAGAATAGGTGATTCAGTGAAAAAAACGATGGTCGCCATGATTTTAGTTGGCGGAAAAGGCTCAAGATTACAAGAAATGACAAAAGACACAGCTAAACCCGCTGTGTCTTTTGGCGCGAAATATCGTTTGATTGACTTTTCGCTTAGTAACATTACAAATTCAAATATAGATGTAGTAGGTGTCGTAACTCAATATGAGCCTTATGATTTAATGAATTACATTGGATCTGGAGCTTCTTGGGATTTAGATGTTATTGATGGAGGAATTCATTTTCTAACTCCGTTTGCTAGAAATGGAGATGTGTTATGGCAAAAAGGCACTGCACATGCCATAAAACAGTACTTTAATTTTGTGAAAGAATATGATGCAAGTTATGTGCTGATTTTATCAGGTGATCAAATCTATAAGATGGATTATCAAGAAGTGTTAGTTCATCATTTGAATCATAACGCAGAAATCACGATTGGAGCTACTAAAGTTCCCCAAGAAGAAGCAAATCGTTTTGGCATATTAGAAGTAGATTCAAATGACCTCGTTATAGGCTTTGAAGAAAAACCAAAACATGCAAAAAGCAATTTAGCTTCTATGGGGCTTTATTTGTTTAATACAAATGTACTAGAAGCTTTACTATACGATCCTAAAACAGAAGATCAAGTCGACTTTGGGAAAAATGTTATTCCACAAAGCATTAAAGAAGGATATAAAGTATCGGCCTATACTTTTAATGGATATTGGAAGGACGTTGGAACCATTTCATCTTTATATGAAGCAAACATGGATTTACTTGATAATCCTGATTTTTTGACACTTAATTCATCAAGACACTTACCAATTTATTCGAAATCATTAAATCTTCCTCCTCACATTATTTTAGAAAATGGAGTTGTAAAAAATAGCGTGATTGCGGATGGATCTATCATTGATGGAGAAGTGATGCATTCTACCGTTGGATATGAAATGATTATGCATAAAAAAGCTAAAATTGAAGACTGCGTTATTTTACCAAATGTTACCATCCTTGAAGGCGTCCATTTAAAAAAGGTCATCGTAAATAAAGGCGTCACTGTGCCAAAAAATTATAAGTTGATTTCAAAAGAAGTAATCTTACTCGATTTGGATAATCTTGATAAGGCAGGTAAAATCAATGAATAACCTGTGCATGGTAATCGACGCAACCATCAAAGGGAATTTTAGTAAACTGACAAGACATAGAATGCCAGGAGCGATTCCTTTTGGAGCGAAATATCGTTTAATTGATTTTACGCTTTCTAATTGTAAAAATTCACTTATAACAAATGTTGCTATTTTTCCTTATGGAAATTACCGAAGTTTATCGGATCATATTGGTTCAGGGGATCGATGGGATTTAAATCGAAGAAGAGATGGTATTTTTATTTTACCTCCTAAAAATTTAAATCTTACAGTAGAAGATTCTGTTAGTTTTCAACGAATGTATGAACACATTGAATATTTTAACAGAAGCAATCAAGAGTATGTGATTGTGACTCCTGCAAACATCGTTTGGAACACAGATTATCAGGTGTTTTTACATAGTCATTTAACCGAAAATGCAGATATTACTGAAGTGTTATCCATTGATAAAAAACGTTTAAAAACGTATATCATTTCCAAAAAATTACTACTAGAATACATTCTGAATTATGATTCCATTCAGTATCGAAATTTAAGTGATGTATTTGATTTCGCTCCAGGATTAAAAAGAAATCCTTACATCTTTGAATCGGCTTGTTTTTATGTGGATAGTCCTTATGAACTATATGTTGCAAATATGCAATTACTATTACCTCAAATAAGAAGTCAATTGTTTCATGTGAACAGACCTATTTTATCAAAAGAAACAATGTCTGCAGCATCAAGATACAGCGAATTTGCAAATGTGAAAAACAGTATTATAGCATCTGGTGCAGTCATTGAAGGAACGGTTATTAATTCTGTTATAGGAAGAAAAGCCCATATTAGGAAAGGCGCAACCATTTTAAATTCGGTAATTATGAATCAATGTGACATTGAAAGTAATGCATTAATCGAATTTGCTATATTAGATAAAGAAACAAAAGTTTTAAAAGATTCAAAAATAAAAGGCAGTATTTACCAATTGTTTGTTTCAGAAAAAAACCAAATTGTTGCATCTGATGAAGACATAAAAGTATTACAAATAACCGCGGAATGCTGGCCTTTCATAAAAACAGGTGGACTCGCTGATGTCGTGGGTGGTCTTGCAGAACAATTTAGTAGTCAAGGAATTTTATCTGCAGTTATGATCCCTTTGTACCCAAGAATTAAAGAGAAATATAGTATCTTTATGGAAATGAAAGCAGAACAAATTCTAATTTATGCCGAAGAAAAATACAAAGTAACTCTTTACGTGTATAACGATAAAACAACCACTTATTATTTTATTGAATCGTATGACTTCTTTGAAAGAGCAGAAGTATATGGATACGATGATGATGGAGATCGCTTTGCTTTTTTCTCAAAAGCTGCGATTGCTTTTCTTGATGTATTAGAGTCACTTCCTGATGTAATCCACTTGCATGATTGGCATATGGGACTGATTCCTCTTTTGTTACGAGAAGAAGAAAAATACAAGCATATCAAAACATTACTTACGATTCACAATATTGAATATCAAGGGATTCATGAAAGTGAAATTATACAAAAATTGGGAATTAAGAGTTTTTTCCCTATTCAACCTAAAATTAATTTTATGGAATTAGGTATTTCAATGGCTACTAAAATTTCAACCGTATCTGAAACCTACAAAGATGAGTTGAAATATGAATATTATAGTAAGAATTTAGTCGATATTATTAATCGAAGAGAACGAGACTTATATGGTATTTTAAATGGACTTAATAGTGATATAGGGCCGAAAAAAGATTTAGTTATTAGTCAAAAATATAATATTATCGATGCATTTGATGCAAAACCAGTTAACAAACTTGATTTACAAAAAAGGATGAATTTAAAAACTGGAAATGATTTCTTTGTTTTAGGAATGGTCACAAGAATTGTAGAACAAAAAGGGTTTGATATATTGATTCCTGCACTTTATGAAGCATTACAAAAAGAGCACATTCAATTTGTGATTTTAGGAACAGGAAAAGAACCATACATTGAAAGATTAAAAGAATTGAAATTGAAATTTCCTGATCAAGTAGCCTTAAATCTAGAATATGATGCAACGGAACCTAGTTACATTTATGCAGGAAGCGATGCATTCTTAATGCCTTCTAGATATGAACCTTGTGGAATAGGACAAATGATTGCTCTTCGTTATGGCACCATACCTATCGTAAGACAAACTGGCGGATTAAACGATACCATTGATTCTTTTGATTTTCTTACCAAAAGAGGAAACGGATTTAAATTTTACAATTATGATTCAAGAGATCTATTGTTTCAAATTAAAAACGCTTGTCAACTTTTCTTATCTAGTAAAAGAGATTGGAATCAATTAATCATTAATGCGATGAATTCAAGATTTTCACTTCAAGATAGTGCAAAATCATATATTGATCTTTATCGTATGATGCTATCAGAATAAGAGCAGTTAGTAAACGGTAACAAAGGTTCTAGCATAAAAAAACAAAGAAACGATGATATAATGGATGTTTAAGAGGTGATGAAATGAAATCAGATGTATTTTGTTCAAAAGACAATTTTATTAAAGTGTTTGAAGATAGATTAAAAAAGGATTATTTAACAACGATAACTGATTCTAATATCAGACAAAGATATAATGTGCTTGGAACTTTAGTAAAAGAAGCCATATCTGACGATTGGATGAAGACAAATCAAATATTAAAAAACGGCACTCAAAAAGAAGTCTATTATTTTTCTATGGAATTTTTAATGGGAAGACTCATTACAAATAATCTTATGAATTTAGGTATAAGAGATATCGCGGAAGAGGCATTTAATGAATTAGGAATTGATTTGAATGAAGTGGAAAACTTTGAACCAGACCCAGGGTTAGGAAATGGCGGTTTAGGAAGACTGGCTGCTTGTTATTTGGATTCAATGGCTTCGCTTAAAATTCCTGGATTTGGGAACTGCATCCGTTATCGTTATGGATTATTTCGTCAAAAAATCAAGAATGGTTACCAAGAAGAGCGACCAGACAATTGGCTAAGTGATGGCTATGTTTGGGAAATTCGAAAAGAAGAAGAATCGGAAGACATTCCTTTTTTTGGTTATGTAGATTATAAAGGTGGAATGGAATATATTCCTGGAGAATTTATTCGCGCTGTCCCATACGATGTTCCAATCGTAGGAGATCGAAACGGAGTGATTACTCATTTAAGAATGTGGAACGCTGAACCTTCCAGAAAGTACCCTAAATCACAATCTGCTTTTGATTATGAGGAAAAACTACAACGCATTTCAGGATTTTTGTATCCAGATGATACAACCGAAGACGGAAAAAGACTCCGTTTGATGCAACAATACTTTTTTAGTTCTGCTGGAGTAAAAAGTGTTTGTAGAAAACACAAACAAAAATACAACACTTTGCATAATTTGGCAGATAAAATTGTGTTTCATATCAATGATACACATCCAACCTTAATCATTCCTGAATTAATGCGAATCCTATTAGACGAAGAACATATGGAATGGGAAGAAGCTTGGGAAATTACAACACATTGCACAGCATATACCAATCATACGATTCTTGCGGAAGCCTTAGAAAAATGGTCTGTTTCCATTATGCAACCACTTCTTCCAAGAATTTATCAATTAATCGAAGAGATTAATCGAAGATTTTGTAATGATTTATTAGAAAGATATGGTTACGATTCTATGGATTTAATCAAAAGATTATCCATAGTTCAAAATGGATTGGTTCGAATGGCACATTTATGTGTCATCACAAGTTTTTCCGTAAATGGAGTTGCGAAATTACATACTGAAATATTAAAGAACATTGAAATGAAAGAGTTTTACAACCTTTATCCTGAAAAATTTATCAATGTGACAAACGGAATTACTCATAGAAGATGGTTAATGCATTCAAATAAGGAATTATCTCAATTGTTACATGATACCATTGGATCTTCTTGGGAGCGACATCCATTAGAACTTGAAAAATTTAAAGCTTTTAGGAAAAACAAAGAAGTACAAGAAAAATTATTACACATTAAACATCTAAAAAAACAAGCCTTAGCAAAAAGAATTTTTTCAGAACAAGGGTTAGTAATTGATCCAAATTCTATTTTTGATATTCAAGTAAAACGTCTTCATGAATATAAAAGACAATTATTGAATGCGCTTCATATTATGTACATATATCACATGCTAAAAACGAGCGAACCATTTAAAGAAAATTATGTTCCACACACCTTTATCTTTGGAGCGAAAGCGGCAGGGGCTTATTATTTTGCTAAAAAAGTTATCAAATTAATTAACACGATTGCCAAAAAAGTGAATCAAGACGAAGAGACAAACCTGTATTTAAAAGTAGTATTTGTTGAAAATTATAATGTTTCCTATGCAGAAATTATTATGCCTGCCTGTGATTTATCTGAACAAATTTCAACCGCCTCAAAAGAAGCGAGCGGAACTGGAAATATGAAATTTATGATGAATGGTGCTATAACGATTGGGACTGAAGACGGAGCGAATGTTGAAATTCACGAATTAGTAGAAGATGACAATATTTTTATTTTTGGACTGAATGCACAAGAAGTCAATCAATTAACACAAGACAAAACTTATCTTCCAAAAGCAATATATGACAATAATTTAGACCTTCAACTGGTCTTAAATCAACTCGTAAATGGATTCTTTGAAGATGTGGATAAGTTTGAATTTAAAGAGATTTATGAAAAACTTGTCTACGAAGATACTTATTTCATTTTAAAAGATTTTGAAGCGTATAAACTATCCCATGCAAGAGCAAACGAAGCATATAAAGACCGCTTTGCTTGGAGTGAGAAAATGGTTGTAAATATTGCGAAAAGTGGGATTTTCTCTAGTGATAGATCCATTTTAGAATACGCTGACAAAATTTGGCATGTAAAAGCAATGAAGTAACGAATAGTGGTCCAATTTAAATTGACCACTATTTTTCTAAAAAATTAGGATTTTACTAAAGTTTTTGGTATAATTTTATCGAGGTGAAATGATGAAAAAATGGATACTTAGTTTTTTAATATTAATAGTAGGATTTGGTGTTACATCTTGTAATAAAGAATTGATTGATTATTCCGTCGAAGATGCATTTTCTTTGATGAATGAAGCCATACAAGATTATCTAGATGCAACTAGTTTATCACTTGTTTATTCGGGAACTTATACATCTTCAACTTATAACAATGTTGAAAACATGGAAATAAAAATGAAAGAAATGGGAAGTTCAGACTTGATTGGAAAAGCTTCTATGGAAATCACTGAAAATTCTGAACTTGTAACAAATGTCATTTATTATGAAGATGGATATATTTATACCAATAACGTCACAGGTGAAGAAACGCAACTTACAAAACAAGTGTTAGATTATGCTGAATACGAAAGTCTATATTCTTCTTTTTTAAAAAGTCAAATTAATTATGAAATGACAAGAGAAGTACAAATAATAGTTAGTTTAGAACAATTAACAGTTCATTTTGAACTCGCTTCTGCTGAAGTTGAATCCACTTTTTTTGTAAGTCCTGTTTTAAGTACAGTTAATTTTGCGACAGTAGATGTTACTTTAAATCATGATGGAAGATTACTTTCTTTAAACGTGACTTACGATGGAACGATTTCATCGATTGTTGGTACAGAGACGTATTCCATTGTTATATCAAAAATCAATCAATACGTAATTATCGACCAATTGTCCTATTTAGAAAAAGCAAATTATGAAGAAGTTGACCCCAATGAAGAATGATTGGATTGATTTAAGCGTTTTAATCGATGAGAATACCTTGGTTTATCCAGGGGACCCTCCTTTTACTCGAAAAGCTTATTTCACTCATGAATTGGATTCATTTTCTCTTCAAGGATTTGAAACAGGGATGCATATTGGTACGCATCTTGACAGCCCTTATCATTTTTTAGATAAAGGGATATCCGTAGATGAAATCAAACTTGATAAACTAATTGGAAAAGCAAATAAAATTAGTGTTCAAGTCAAAAATTCGACAATTTTAACAAAAGATATCGAAGAAGCTTATTTATTGATACCTAGTAAACAGACAAAACTATTAATTGATACAGCTCATTCAGCCAAAATGAATACGATGTCTTACTTTGATGAATGTCCACTGTTTGAAAAAGACTTCATTGATTTCTTGAATACATATCAGATTGAATTAATAGGACTTGATTTGCCTACGATTCAATACTCTAAAAACAATCCTCTTCAAGCACACCTAGATTTACTATCAAAAGAAATAGTCATCGTTGAAAATTTAATTCATCTTCCATTATTAGAACAAAATGTATATTTTGTTTCACTTCCTTTAAAATTAAAAGGATTTGATGGATCAATGGTTCGCGCCATTGCAAAAAATATAAATACAAATGTTTGACTTCCTTTCGCTTTCGCTTTATAATAAGACCACAACTAAATAAAACTTCGGGGCAGGGCGTAACTCCCTACCGGCGGTATAGTCCGCGAGCTTTTGCATGATTAGGCGAAATTCCTAAACCGACAGTATAGTCTGGATGAAAGAAGATAAATCTTGTTTTTTTACAAGTTGATATTTCCCGAGAAATCGGGATTTTTATTTGAAGGAGAATGACTTTATGAAAAAAAGAAGCACTTCATGGCTAACAACGGTTGCCATTCTAGGAACAATTGCTGCATTGTTAATGCTTATTGAATTTCCTTTATGGTTTGCGCCACCTTTTTATAAATTAGATTTTAGTGAAATTCCAGTGTTAGTGGGAGCTTTTGCTTTAGGCCCAATTGCAGGAATGGCTATTGAAGCGATAAAAATATTGTTAAATTATATTTTCAATGGTACAATTACAATGGGAATTGGAGAAGCAGCTAATTTTATGATTGGGCTTTCTTTTGTTATTCCGGCAAGTATCATTTACCATAAATCTAAAACAAAAAGACATGCCATTATTGGACTGATTATTGGTGTGTTTACGATGACGATAATTGGCGGAATCTTGAATGCATTTGTTTTATTGCCAGTATATGCACTTGTTTATGAAATGCCACTAAATGACTTAATTGCTCTTGGAACTTTGGTTAATTCAAATATTTCCAATTTACAAACATTTATTTTTTTAGCGGTAGTACCTTTTAATCTTTTAAAAGGAATTTTGGTAAGTATTGTTGTTATATTAATCTATAAACGACTTTCACCAATGATAAAAGGAAAAGATTATGATGAAGAAAGCATTTAAGCTTTTTGACCAAAAAAAAATACTTATACTACTCCTGTTTAGTTTGTTATTTTTAACGGGGTGTGAAATGACAACTTCTACAACCACTACTATAACTAGAACAACGGTTACTTATCTAGATGTTTTAGATTATCAAGACTTTGAAGAGTACATCATTTTAGAAGTTTCAGATCAATTATCTATGCCAGAAAGTGTTTATTATTTATATTTTTATCAGTTAACTTGTACACATTGTAACGATATTAAACAACAAGTTTTGCACACGATAAAAGATTTGGAGTTTAATAAAGTTTACTTAGTTGAATCCCCTTCATTCAGTGATATTCACCCAGATATAAGCGTAACTTATACTCCATCTTTGGTAAAAGTAGTATTAGGAGAAGAAGTTGAAATTTATGTAGGACCAGATGATGTAATTGATTTTATCATTACTTTAAATTAAAAGGTGAGTGTCTAATAGACCTTCACCTTTTTTTTAATAAAATTTCTTGAGTAATTCTTTTTGTATTAACGGATGAATCATATGCATTGAGCGAGTATTAATATTGGAGAAATAGAAACGTTTATACGATTTAATGTTAGAATTTCCATAGGCGGATGAATAAATTAACTCCGAAACTGATTTGATGTTTCCTGAATCATCAAAAAACAAATTATAGATTTTTCGATTTGTTCTACCCTTTACCCCTACCGTAAATTTAAGTGTGGTTCTATTCTTCTTATGAATAATTTTATAATCTTTTATTTGATCGAGGGTTAACCAAAAAAGAAGCGTGTTCTTTTGGGTTAAGATATCAAGTGGTTTAATTGTCGAAAAAATTTGATTAGAGGACTTATAAAGAGAAATCATTATTTTGTTATCTAGATACATTTCTTTTTTTCTATCGATTAAATAAAGACTTTGCTCGAGTTCTAAATTGGTTGATAAATAAAGATACGGTTTTGGTGCTTTATAGTGAGATAATACTAATATAAGGAGTATCAGAAGAAGTATACTTCCTAGGCTAAGAAAGAAGACTAAAAAAAATTGTTGATATTCTGGATCAGTAAACTCCATAGGAACTTCATTAAAATCCATAGGTATTTGTGCTAAGTACAAAATGAAAAAGGTTATGAAGATAAAGAGTAAGGTTGGGAAAAAAATAAGTAAAATAATATTTAATAATAAATTTTTACGGGAAATCGTTGCAGTTTGAATTTTATTAAAATCAAATCCTATTTCAGATATGGTCATGTGTTTTCACCTCTCAATATCATATTATATTACAAAAAAGACAAATATATGGAAAAAAGGGTTATTTTTATTTTTTTATGTTCAAAAAAAACAAAAACAATGGTAAAATAAAGTTAATTCAAAACAAGAAGAGAAAGCGTGGTAGTATGAATACAGTTAAAATAGATAAGTATTTTCGGGGTATGATTGCCCACCGCGGTTTAAGCGGGATTGAAACCGAAAACACCATCAACGCTTTTGTTGCAGCTGCAAATAGAAGCTATTATGGAATAGAATGTGATGTTCACGCTTCAAAGGATGGTAAACTCATCGTTACTCATGATGATACACTTTTACGCCTTGGAATGCTTAATTTATATATTCCCAGTTTTAAATATGAAGAAATTCGTAAATTTACTTTAGTGGATCGCAAAACAGGAAATTTAAGTGAGTCCATATCTATTCCTAGACTATCTGAATATTTAACCATCTGTAAAACGTATCAAAAACATGCTTTAATAGAGCTAAAAGAAAATCTTTCTTACGAAAATATCGATAAAATTATAGAAGAAATTGAGTTGTTTTATGATATTACTCAAATAAGTATCATTTCTTTTTATGAAAAATTTCTCTTATACATCAAAAAGAAATTTCCGGATGTTCACCTTTTTTATCTTACCAATAGAATGTCTGAAAAAACATTTGATTTTTGCGAAAAAAACCAATTAAACATCGATATTGAACACAAAGCAATTGATGAAGCGACCATTAAAAGATTCCATCTTATCGGATTGAAAGTTTGCGTTTTCACGGTTGATGACAAAGAAATCGCAGAAAAACTTATTAAAATGGGCGTAGATTATATTACGTCTAACATCTTGGAATAACATGAGAAAAATCTTAGTCATTGGCGCAAGTAATATCGATATTATCGGAATTAGTCAAACGTCTTTGCTTAACAAAGATTCAAACGTTGGTCGCGTTAACATCTTCTTTGGAGGAGTCGCAAAAAATATTAGTGAAAACCTATTTCGTCTTGAAGAGGAAGTATCATTATTCACTTTTATTGGTCAAGATTATTTTGGAGATTTATTGAAAAATTATTTTGATTATTTAGGGATTGATTATCATCTATCCTTTATTGAAAAAGAAAAAGAAAGCGGAAAATATTTAGCTGTTCATGACTCAGATGGAAGTCTTTCTTTAGGAATAAATGATTTTTCGATTATTGACAATTGTAAAGCAAGTGATTTTGAACCTTTCTTAAAAGAAATAAATTCATTTGATGTATTGGTATTTGATACAAACTTGCCTCAAGAAACTTTATGTTACCTCATCCAAAAATTTAAAGACAAAGTTATTATCGTTGATGGAGTTTCGCAGTCCAAAGTAAAAAGAATTAAAACCGTGTTACCATTTATAAATATCCTAAAAGTGAACCTTCAAGAATTAGCTTCTTTGCTTGATAAAAAAGTAGATGATGTTATTCTAGGGGTGAGAGAACTCATTGATTTAGGGTTAGAACATGTCGTCGTTACCAACGGTAAAGAACCAATTACGTATAACATCGATAAAAAAATATATCAAACATTAATCTTTGAAACCAACCATGTTAAGACAAGCGTTGGGGCAGGAGATGCACTACTTGCAGGAATTATTTATGGATTTAACCAAGACAAGTCGATGCATGAATCGGTAGATTTAGGGAAAAAAGCTGCTAGTCTATCCATGGAAGTTGATCAAGCATGCAATCCATTACTAACTAAAAAAATCTTAGAAGAGTAAAGGAGTGTCAGAGGATGAAAAATTCAACCGTTGATGTACTTTTACAAAGACGAAGCGTGAGAAATTATTTGGACAAACCAATTAAAGAAGAAGATCTTAAATTGATTGTCGAATGTGGGCTCTTTGCTCCAAGCGCCAGAAACAGACAAAATTGGCATTTTACTGTCATTACAGATAAAGAAACGATTGAAGAAATCAATCGTTTAACCTTAGCTGGAATGGAAAGACTTAACATACAAAAAGAACCTGACTATCATGTTTTTTACCATGCGCCTGTCGTAGTGGTTTTAAGTTCTGCTATCGAAGGATTCAGTGAGTTGAATGCTGGATGTGCAATTGAAAACATGGCAATAGCCGCAAAATCAATAGGGGTAGATTCTTGTATTATTGGTCAAACAAGGTACATGTATCATCAAGCAAATCAAGTTGATATGAACAGGTTATTAAAAATCCCTGAAGAATACGAACACGACTGTTCCATCTGTTTTGGTTATATTGATGGTGAAAATCCACTTCCTAAACCAAGAAAAGAAGGAATCGTTGATTACATTAGATAAATAAGTTACCAATACTTTTGACAAGTCAAAAGTATTTTTTCTGTAAACAAGTTTTAAGTAGTATCATTTGTTAATTTTATAAATTCGTAGTATAATTTTTGTAATAGAGGTGGATAGTATGTGGGAAAAAACATATCAAAAATGGCTAAATTTTGAAGGCCTTGATTCTGAACTAAAAAACGATATGATTGGAAAAACAAACATCGAACTGGAAGAAATGTTTTACACTTCTTTGGAATTTGGGACTGGCGGAATGAGAGGCATTTTAGGTGCAGGTACCAATCGCTTAAATATCTATACAATTCGAAAAGCTAACGATGGACTTGCTAGGTATTTAAGGAAAAGATATGGAATTAATCAATTAAATCGTGGTGTTGTGATTGCTTATGATAACCGAAAAATGTCAAAAGAATTTGCTGAAGAATCCGCAAAAGTTTTAGGATATTATGGTATTAAAACGTATATATTTGATACTCTTCGCCCAACTCCAGAATTATCATTTGCGACACGTCTTCTAAACGCGCTTGCGGGAATTGTTGTAACGGCTAGTCATAATCCTCCACAATACAATGGTTATAAAATATACGATGAATTTGGATGTCAATTTACTCCCATTTACGCAGATGTAATTGTTGAAATGGTAAATGAAGTAGAAGATGTCTTTTCGATACCAGTTCGAAATTTTTTGGAATTAAAAAAAGAAGGACTTGTAGAAATGATTGGAAAAGATGTTGATGATAAATATTTAAAGTTAGTTAAATCCATTCAACTTCATCCTCAAATGAAAAAGAATATTAAAATTGTGTTTACACCTCTTCATGGAACGAGTGCTTTGCTTGGAACGAGACTTCTTCAAGAAACTAATTATGAATTTTATCCAGTGAAAGCACAAATGGTACATGATCCGTTTTTCTCCACCGTGAAATCACCAAACCCAGAAAATCCTGAAGCATTTCACCTTGCAATTGAATTAGGCAAAAAAGTAGATGCAGATTTGTTAATTGCAACCGATCCAGATGCCGATCGCTTAGGAATTGCTGTTAAAAATGATGGAAATTATATTTTGCTTACTGGAAATCAAACTGGAGCTATTTTACTTTATTACCTATTAAATGAAAAAAAGAAACTTGGTCTTCTTCCTCAAAAAGGAGTGGTTTTTAATACCATTGTAACTTCTGATTTAGGAGCGAAAATTGCTCGCTCTTTTGGATATGAAGTGATATCTACTCTAACAGGGTTTAAATACATTGGAGAACAAGCTAGATTTTTAGAATCAACAGACAAACAATTTTTGTTTGGATACGAAGAATCTTTTGGATATGTCATCAATGATGGAGTTCGCGATAAAGATTCACTACAAGCCATGCTTTTAGCCGCAGAAGCTGCTTCGTACTATAAAGAAACAGAACATAAAACATTATATGAAAAATTAGGTGATTTATTCGATGAGTTTGGAGCCTACTACGAAGATTTACATAATATTAATCTTCTTGGGTTAGAAGGAAAACGTCAAATCGATCGAATTATGACTTATTTTAGAAAACATCATTTAGACCAAATTTCTCACATAAAAGTTTCAAGCATTGAAGATTATGAAACGAGTATAAAGTATGAAGGAAAGAGTAAGTCAACTCTTCTTTTACCTAAATCCAATGTAATCAAATATATTCTTAAAAATGGATTATGGTTTGTGCTAAGACCATCTGGAACAGAACCAAAGCTTAAGATTTATGTGGGTGGAAACGACGTTTCTTTTGAAAAAGCGAAGACACTTGTGAAAGAAGTCTCAAAAGAATTATTGAAGTTAGTCAATCAAGTGAAATAAGAAGGTGAACAGGTTGGAATATATTATAGCAGTATTGATTGTTGTAGCAATCGTCGTCATTTATGTGGTAAGCTATGCCATCAATGAAAAAACAGCCGTTCCCAAAGGCTGTGAAAACTTAACAGATTTATCTGGATGTGGCGCTTGTTCGAATAATGGATGCTCTATTAAACAAACAATTGACATTGAGGAACATCATGTTAAATAATGATTGGGATTTGCTCTTAAAAGAAGAGTTTTCAAAATCTTATTTTCAAGAACTG
This sequence comes from Bacillota bacterium, assembly GCA_018818595.1. Classification (NCBI taxonomy): domain Bacteria; kingdom Bacillati; phylum Bacillota; species Bacillota bacterium. Next base: position 30,538 of record JAHIRM010000008.1, on the reverse strand, counting down.
GTCTCAAAAGTTAAAAAAGAATATGAAGAATATGAATGCTATCCCGCCATTCATGATGTGTTTCATGCATTGCGGTTAACCTCTTATCAAAACACAAAAGTTTTAATTTTAGGACAAGACCCTTATCATAATCCGTCTCAAGCTATGGGACTTGCCTTTTCTGTTAAGAAAGGGATTATGTTACCGCCCTCTCTTAAAAATATCTTTTTAGAACTTTCTACAGATCTTGGAGTTAAATGTCCTGTCTCAGGAGATTTAACAAAATGGACAAGTGAAGGAGTACTACTATTAAATGCCATTCTTTCGGTACGAAAAAACAGTCCTTTGAGTCACCAATCCATAGGCTGGGAAACGTTTACGGATTCCATTATTTCTTTGTTGAATCAAAAACAAACACCTATGGTTTTTGTTTTATGGGGAAGTTTTGCGAGAAGTAAAAAAGGCCTTATTACAAACTCCATTCACTTTATCGTTGAAAACGTACATCCCTCCCCTCTTTCGAGTTATAGGGGATTTATGGGATCAAAACCTTTTTCGAAAATCAATCAATTTTTACAAATAACAAATCAAAAACCAATCGATTTTACATTATAGTGCAGGGGAAATTATGCTAAAATTTAAATTAAGAAATTTGATATTTACAGGATTATTGGTGTCAATAGGAATATTATTAAGTCAATTATTTTCCTTTTATTACCCCCCATCTACTACCATTGTAAAATTTGGAATTGGATACGTTCCTTTGATTATTATTAGTCTTTTATTTGGGCCACAATACGGCCTGTTCGCAGGAATTACTCAAGACATTATTGGTTATTTTTTATTAGGTTCTGAAAGAGGAATCTTTTATTTTGGGTTTACATTAAATGCTATTTTGTATGGGGTATTACCAGGGATATTTATTTACCTAAAACGAAAAATAAAACCAAATAAATTTGTCTACTTTAACACAGCACTTTCTCTTGTGTTAAGTTTTGCTTCTATTTGGTATTTGTTTCATATTAATAGTCTCAGTTCTAATGCTAATTTTACTTTTATCTATCGTTATATTTTAGTATCCATTTCCCTTGTAAGTAGTTTAGGTTTGCTTTTTATAAACTATTATTTTTATTATAAAAAGAATGAGTCCAATGAATTTCAATTTATTTTTTTTGTTGTGACGATTTTATATTTCATTGTCTCTATCGTATTAACTCCTCTTTGGATTTACGATATGTATTCAATTCCGTTTTTTGTTCAGATTCCTTTAAGAATTCTAAAGATGCCAGTTGAAGTCATCCTTTATACGTTGATTTTGCAGCGGCTTCTTAAAGTCATTGGACTTCAGTTAAATCACGACACATAAAAATAAGGATTGCTTTTTTGAGCAATCCTTTTTTATACTTTATAGTTCTATTATTTTGACTTCGCCTGCTCCAAGATGGAAGTAAATTTTCCCGTCTGGAGAAAAATCATGATAATCTCTTCCCATTTCATAAGTTGCGTAGAGAAGTTTTCCAGATAACTTTTCATTGTTTGCTTTTTTTCGTAAGATTTCTAGGTTTGCATTACAGTGAATGTCACTATATACATTCGAATTAGCGACAACGAGTAAGCATTTATGAGTTTCTTCATTAAAATAGGAAACACCAATGACAGGAGTGTCAAACTCATTAAAGTAAAGTGGAACGTAGTTATCCAAATTAGTTATTTCATTTATCCAACGATTTCGAATCACTTTGATGCCATCTAAATGATCGGCTAATTCCCAACGATTTGGATTAAGATAATGAAGAGCATATTTGTCAAACAAGGCTAATTTTCCATAAAACAGATCGTTTATTGGTAATTTAAATTTGTCTTTGTCTGTACAATCAACGCCAGTATTCATCGGTTGAATTTCGTAAACTTCTTGACCTGAATTAATGAAAGGAACAAGATTGGGTAAAAGCATATTTAAGGTTGTAGTTAATCTTGCTAACACAACACCACCATCTCGCCCGGCAATTCTTGCAGTATCATGTGTTTCAGAACAAGCAAACATTGGAAGAGCAATTTCGCTTGCACCATAGATAAATTTGTGTAATTTCTTTTCCCAAATTCTAGGTTCCATCCAAAAACCATTTCCAATGATGATGTTATAGCCAAATTCTTTTGCTTTTAAAGCATTTTCAGTACTTAATTCCTCAGCGATAAAAGCAAAATCAGGGTCCACTTCTTTTGCTTTTTGAATAATCATTTTTAATAATTCTTTTGGTAGTGCATGCCCCATATCGATTCTTGCGCCATCAATACCATATTTGTTTTGATAATAAGGAATAATATTAGATAACGTATCCCATAAAGCAGTATTTGGAATTTTACCTGGGAATAAATTTGCCTTAATAGAATCAAATAAAATATAAGGAGGAGTAGTCTTGTCCTTTAAGTATTTAGCGGTTTCTGCTGGATGGTCTAAAAACATTCGAAAGAACGTAACATCTGTCCAAGGTGGTTGAACGTCGTTGATGTGATCTGAAAATGCAGGGGCAATTCGTAAATTAAAATTCTTTTCAATCAAAACGGATAAATCGTTTTGATTGTTTTTAATTAATTCATTCCATAAAACTTCATTTTGAGCTTTAGGGTTTACCTGAAACATGTTAATATGTCTTAAAACGTCCTTTGAAGCATACACATCTTTCATGAATTTAGCTTCAGGAGGTAATGTGTTTTCTAAGCCATCCACGTAAGGAACTTTGTAATTGTCATATTCACTAGCTTTTATCCAATAAAACCAATCAGGATGATCCTTAATTAAATCGTTTTCAACCGCATTGGTTCTAGGAATGATATCAATGACAACTCTCATGTCTAAGACATGGCAAGCCTCGATAAAGGCTTGAAACTCTTCTTCAAGTGTCATCTCATTTCCAGTCATAACTTCTTTTAGATTTGGATCAATATCAAAGAAAGAGGCAACTCCGTAAGGAGAACCCAATTCTCCTTTTTTATCTTTTAGTGAAAATCGCGATATTGGTAACATGTATACTGTATCGACACCCATTTTCTTTAAAAAAGGAAGAAGTGGTAACATTTTTACAAACGTACCTGTTTCTTTCATTTCATTAAAGTTTGACAAATCAAGAGAAAAACTTCGATCATGGTCCCACGCAGAAGAAGTTCGAATTAAAGTAGAATACAAAACTGCTTTTCTGACCCAGTCGCCTCCAAGAGCATTTTTAGGTAGTTTTACATTTTGAATTTTGCTTAAAGAAAGAGAATAATCTTTCTTTTCTAATTTACTTGGTAAAATATATGAGCTTATAATCTCACTGTAAAAACGATAAGGATTTACAAGGATCTCTCCACTAGGAAGTTTGCGTAATTCTTCTCCTTGATAGTCCCAAGCATTCCAAATATCTGGAACGACGTAATTGATTTTTCCTAAATGGATTTTATTTGATAATATGTTATAAAGCAAAGAAAGTTTTGATTGTGCCATATTTTCACCTCATTATTATTATACCAAATAAAAGACGAATAAATGTACTTATTTTAAATGTGTAAATGCTTACAATGCGTTCAATTTACTTTCAAAAAGCCTTGTTTTATAGTATAATACCATAGTGTAGAGGTGAAACAATGAAAAAACCTGTTGTATTAATTATAATGGATGGAATGGGATTAACAGAAAAAGGTCCGGGGAATGCATATGAACTTGCGAATAAACCTCATTTAGATCTTTTATTTAACGAATTCCCCCATATCGCAATCAATGCTTCCGAAGAAGCCGTTGGTCTTCCTGAAGGCCAAATGGGAAACAGTGAAGTAGGACATATGAATATTGGAGCTGGGCGAATTGTATATCAATCTTTAACAAGAGTAAATGTCGCAATAAAAGACGGAACCTATAAAACAAATCCAGCTTTTCTTCAAGCGTTTGAACACACCAAAAAATACAAATCAAAACTTCATATTTTTGGGTTACTATCAGATGGTGGAGTGCATTCACATATCAAACACATAAAAGCTTTATTTGATGCGGCCAAAGAAAACAAAGTGGAACACACTTATTTTCATGCCTTTTTAGATGGAAGAGATGTGCCACCTAAGTCAGCCGTGCTCTATCTTTCAGATTTAAGAGAAGAATTAGTTCAAAAACATTATGGAAGTATTGCCTCAGTTTCGGGAAGATACTATTCGATGGATAGAGATAAAAACTACTCTAGAATTCAGTTAGCATATGATGCAATGAGTTTTGGAAAAGCTCCTCATTTTTCCGATTGCGTTAAAGGAGTAGAAGCTTCTTATAACGAAGGAATTAATGATGAATTCGTGTTACCGTTTGTCGTAGATTCTTCTGGTTTGATTGAAACCAATGATGCAATTATTTTTGCTAATTTTAGACCAGATCGTGCGATTGAAATCGGTACTGCTTATTCGAATCCAGAAGCGTTGCCTTTACTTGATACTAAAAATGGACCTAAGAATATTCTCTTTGTCTCGACAATGAAATATTCTGATTCCGTTAAAGGGCCTATTGCTTTTGAGTTAAATGATTTAAGAGAAATGTATGGAGATTATATATCAGAACTAGGACTGAAACAATTAAGAATTGCTGAAACTGAAAAATATGCTCATGTTACTTTTTTCTTCGATGGTGGAGTTGATAAAGAAATTATTGGTGCTAAGCGCGTCTTAATTCCTTCTCCAAAAGTTCCTACCTATGATTCTTTACCTGAGATGAGCGCTTATGCAATCACGGATGCTGTTATTTTAGAACTTAACACAAGACAATTTGATACCGTTATTTTAAATTTTGCAAATGGAGACATGGTAGGACATACTGGCGTTATAAAAGCGGCTATTAAAGCAGTTGAAACCGTTGACGAGTGTGTGGGAAGAGTCGTAGACAAAGTCTTAGAACTTGGTGGAATTGCTTTGATTACAAGTGACCATGGAAATTGCGAAAAAATGTTAGCTGATGACGGTTCTCCTTTTACCGCTCACACCACAAACAAAGTACCATTGCTTATCACAAAAAAAGGAATCACATTAAGAGAAAACGGTAATTTAGGTGACCTTGCGCCAACGATGCTAGAATTAATGAACCTAGAAAAACCAAAAGCCATGACGGGCTCTTCCTTGATTATTACAAATGATGAATAAAAACCTTAAGACGATTAAAATAAAAGATTTATTGTTTGTCATCTTATACTCATCGGTCTTGCCTATACTACTTGGCGCACTGTTAGGCTTTATTGATTATTATTTACAAACAATGCTTTCATTTACATTCGCGTATATGTTATATTGGTTTATTGCTATATATATAGGAAAAACGGTAAGAAAACAATACGACAATCCTCATATCGTTTACACCATTATTGCAGGAATTGGCATGCTTTGTGCTTGGACTGTTTTAATAACGTTACCGTATGTGTATGCTCAAGCCTTATATCTAGGAGAACCGACTTTAGTTTTTTCACCTTCCATTTATTTATATGCGTTTTTAGATTTTTTCAATCCATTAATATGGATTCAATATTTTAGTCTTGATTTAATGATTCAACTTCTTATCTTAGGAGTTGGAACGTATTTAGGAATCAAAAGAACATTAATTTAGAGAAATACTATAAAAAAATAGTTTAGATAAAGGAGAATAAAAATGCCAAATATTACAAGTATTTTCGCAAGAGAAGTTTTAGATTCAAGAGGAAATCCAACCGTTGAAGTAGAAGTATATACAGAGTCGGGTGCCTTTGGAAGAGCAATTGTTCCAAGTGGAGCTTCAACTGGTGAACATGAAGCCATTGAACTTCGTGACGGAGATAAATCCCGTTACCTAGGAAAAGGTGTTTTAAAAGCAATTAAAAATGTAAATGATTTAATTGCTCCAGCTTTAGTAGGATACGACGTTACCATGCAAACATTCTTAGACAAATTGATGATTGACTTAGATGGAACTCCAAACAAATCAAAATTAGGCGCAAATGCAATTTTAGGAGTGTCTATGGCTTGTGCAAGAGCTGCCGCAGATTTAGTAGGATTACCTTTGTATTTATACTTAGGTGGATTTAATGCAAAACAATTACCAACACCAATGATGAATATTATAAACGGTGGATCTCATGCAGACAATAACATTGATTTCCAAGAATTCATGATTTTACCAGTTGGCGCAAAAAACTTCCGTGAAGCTTTAAGAATGGGAGCTGAAATTTTTCATAATCTTAAGAAAGTATTAAGCGCAAAAGGCTTTAATACTTCCGTTGGTGATGAAGGCGGATTCGCTCCAGATTTAGCTTCGAACGAAGCAGGTCTTGAAGTTATTATGGAAGCCATTAAAAAAGCAGGATATGTTCCAGGAAAAGATGTATACCTTGGAATGGATGTTGCAGCGAGTGAATTTTATAACACTGAAACCAAAAAATATATTCTTGGCAGTGAAAAAAGAGAATTAACAAATGTTGAAATGGTTGATTTTTATGCTACCTTAGTTGACAAATATCCAATTATTTCGATTGAAGATGGTCTTGACCAAAACGATTGGGATGGCTGGAAAATATTAACTGAAAAACTTGGAACTAAAATTCAATTAGTAGGTGATGATTTATTTGTTACAAACACTGAAAAATTATCAAGAGGAATTGAAAATCATATCGCAAACTCCATTTTAATTAAAGTTAATCAAATTGGAACCCTTACAGAAACATTTAACGCGATTGAAATGGCAAAACGTGCAGGATATACTGCAGTAGTTAGTCATAGATCTGGTGAAACAGAAGATTCAACCATTGCTGATATCTCTGTTGCTACCAATGCAGGACAAATCAAAACAGGTTCTTTATCTAGAACAGATCGTATTGCAAAATACAATCAATTACTTCGAATTGAAGAAGAACTAGGTGAAGTAGCTGAATACAACGGAATTAAATCATTTTATAATTTAAGAAAATAGAAACAACACATAAAAAACATGCTTTTGGGTCTTCCAAAAGCATGTTTTTATGGTATAATAGTAAAGTACGAATAAATTAAAGTCGATAAACGTAATGTATCGATTAGTAATAGGAGGATTTTTATGGGCTTTTTAGATTGGTTATTACTTGCTGTGTCTGTATTATTAATCGCCTTGGTAATGCTTCAGGAATCGAAAGATGATGGAAAGAATATGTTTTCTGGTGAAAAATCAGAACTATTTAAAAATCAAAAACAACGTGGACCTGAACTTTTACTCTCAAGAATGACAATGGGAATGAGCGTCGTTTTTGCAGTAGTAACCATCCTGGCATTGATTCTTTAGAACACATTACTGTGTTCTTTTTTTTCGCTAAACTTTGAAGGAGGTATTCGTTGTGAAAAATAAACTTTTAGATTTGATTCAAAAAAATAATTATAAATCAACTGATACTTTGGGTTTAGCCACTCTGTTAAGATGTGATACCAAAGAAGAGTTTCAAGCATTAACTAAAGCGCTTTATGAACTCGAAAAAGAAGGATTTATAGCTAAAAACAAAAAAGATAAATATAATTTAATAGAACGGTTTGGTTTTGTAAAAGGCAAACTAGATTTAAAACAAGCAGGATACGGTTTTATTTCTTTAGAAGAAGAACATCCCGATATCTTTATCCCAAGAAATAAAACGCTTGATGCAATGGATAATGATTTGTGTCTTGTAAAAATTACAAATCAATCTGGAAAAGATCGTTTTGAAGGCGAGATTTTAAAAGTCATAAAACGAAGCATTGAAACCATTATCGGAGAATACTTTCAAGGTGCTATTTTTCCAAAAAACCAACCAAATGATTTGGTTTTTAAACTTAAGAAAAAAGGAAATATTACACCAGTCGATCACTCGCTTGTCAAAGCAAAAATTATAAAATACTCTAAAGTTCATATTCTAGAATGTGAAATATTAGAAGTATTAGGGCATATGTCAGATCCCGGTATTGAAATCATTGAAGTGATTAAGAGTCATGATTTAAATATCGATTTTCCTGAAGACGTATTAAGAGAAACAAATAAAATCGAAAATGTTGTGAAAGAAAGCGAATTTATTGGTAGAACCGATCTTCGAAAAGAAATGATTTTTACCATTGATGGAGATGACACGAAAGACATAGATGATGCTATTTCAATCAAAAAAATAAGCGATACAAGTTATCTTCTTGGAGTACACATTGCCGATGTCAGTTATTATGTAACGGAAGACTCTTTTTTGGACAAAGAAGCTTTTTCAAGAGGAACCAGTGTCTATTTAGCTGATCGAGTCATTCCAATGCTACCACGAAACTTATCGAATGGGATTTGTTCTTTAAATCCAAAAGTAGACCGACTTACCTTAACTTGTCAAATGAAAATTAATCAATTTGGTAAAGTCACCAGTTATGAGATTTTCCCATCGATTATTCATAGTCAAAATCAAATGACTTATAATATTGTAAATGAAATTCTTGCGAAAAATAATACTGTGATGTCAAAATACCCTCATTTGCTTTCCTCCATTGAATGGATGAAAGAGCTTGCTGATATTTTAAATATCGCAAGAACAAAACTTGGATCCATCAATTTTGAGACTATCGAACCAAAAATACTTTTTGATGATCAAGGTAAAGTTAAAGATATTATTATAAAAGATCGAGGAATTTCAGAAAACATCATTGAAGAATTCATGTTAGTGGCCAATCAAGTTATTGCTTCACACATGGACCATCTACATTTGCCATTTATTTATCGGATTCATGAAAAACCAGACAGCGATAAATTAAGTGCACTTTTTAAATTTGCAAAAGAATTACAATATGTCAAATTTGTTCCATCTTTGATATCTCACATTGATTTACAAAATCTATTAAAAGATGTTGAAAATTCTAAATACGAAAAAGTCACAAATACGTTAATGCTTCGTTCTATGGCAAAAGCAAAGTATTCAGAATCCAATCTTGGTCATTATGGACTTGCATTTGATAATTACACTCATTTTACATCCCCCATTAGAAGATATCCTGATTTAATCGTTCACCGTACGCTTAGAAAATTCTTGTTTCTTCATCAAACAGATAAAGATTCTTTGCTTTCAGTTGAAACGAAAATGCCAGGAATTGCTCTTCAAAGTTCAAAAACCGAACGAAATGCTATGATTTGTGAACGTGAAGTAATGGACATGAAAAAAGCTGAATACATGGAACCTCATGTTGGCAACGTTTTTGAAGGGGTTGTTTCTTCACTTACTAGATTTGGAATGTTTGTAGAGTTACCAAACACCGTAGAAGGATTAATTCATATTACAACATTTAAAGAAGCCATTGAATTTCTAGAAGATAAAATGATCTATCTTGGAATTTCATCTAGAATCGAGTATACTATAGGCATGGAAGTAAAAGTTAAATTACTAGGAGTAAATAAACTGCTTGGAAGAATAGACTTTGAGCTAGTTTAAAGGAGGTCTAAAATGAAGGCATTAGCCAGCAATAAAAAAGTGTCACATGAATACTTCATTTTAGAAACGTTTGAATGTGGCATTGTATTACGTGGTACTGAAATTAAATCTATTCGACTTGGAAAATTAGCGATAAGTGATAGTTATGCAAGAATTAGTAATTATGAACTATATATTATCAATATGCATATTTCTCCTTATGAATATGGAAACATATTTAATCACAAAGAAACAAGAGAAAGAAAGCTATTGATGAAAAAGCACGATATCGTTAAACTTTCTTTAAAACTTAAAACAGAAGGATTAACACTTATACCTACAAAAGTCTATTTAAAAGATGGGTTTTGCAAGCTTGAACTTGCCCTTTGTAAGGGCAAGAAACAATACGATAAACGAGAATCACAAAAGCAAGAAGATACAAAACGTCGTTTGGTTAAAGTGATGAAAGACATCAAAAACTAACGACAATTTATGGGGCTGTTCTGGATTCGACAGGGTAGTTCGAGTTTGATAAGCATGCGATCGGTAGATCTAAAAATGCGCGGTTAAATATAACCGGAAACCAAAATTACGCTTTCGCTGCTTAAGAAGAAGTAGCGGGTTTGTCTTTGCCAGCCTGCGGGCCTAGATAAACTCCAGTTAGCAGGATAGCATCACTTTCTGCCACCTTAAGACTGTAGTGCGAAAATAATAGGGTTAGTCCCTTGATGGCGAGTTAACTGGCTGCCTTGAGATGAAATTTATCAGTGAACTAAGCATGTAGAAAGTCAAATGATTGGCTATTTTGGACGGGGGTTCGAATCCCCCCAGCTCCACCATCAATACACGTATCTGAGGTTGTTGTAGTATTTAATTTACTACATATACAACCTCAGTTTTTTTGTTTGCTAAAAAATATTTCATTAAAAAATAACTACATTAAGATGTATCACAAATAGTTGCAACTAAAGATATAAAGCTACTTATATATTTTAACTAGATATTTTTTTTGCTAGTTAAATATAAAGAAATTAAGAATAAAAATCAAGAGACAAAAAAGTTAATTTGAGTTTAAACCTTTTATTTCTAATTATTTAGTGATATAATTTTCAAGTATATATATTCATTATTATTACTATTTATTTAAAACACAAATAAGCATAAATCATATGACGTACATACAATGTTTTGAAAGGAGAAGTGTAATGACCTTTGGTCTATACACACACAATTATGAAAAGATTATTGTTATTAATTTCTATTTTTATCACGAGTATATTGCTAATGAGTTGTGATCTATTTAATCAACCAGTTACTATTACAACTACAACTCAAGCAGAGACTACAACGCAAACCGAAACTACTACTCAAACCGAAACTACTACTCAAACCAAAACTACTACTCAAACCGAAACGACAACGCAAACTGAAACAACAATTGAAGAACAGTTTGATAGCATTAGCGAAATCAGAAGCGGAACAGTAGGAGAAACCTACACAACAAGAGCAACAATAGTAGGAATAAGTAGTGCAGGATTATTAATATCAAATAATACAGAATATATGTATGTTTATCTTGGAACGCAATCAACATTAGAACTTGGAGATTATGTAGAAGTGACAGGGTCAACCTCACTATATGGAGGGGCAGTACAATTTACAAATAATAGTACAGTCCAAAAGATTTCAGATGGAACCTTAAGCGTTCCATCAACAGCGACAATTCTAAGTGGGGAAGATGTCACAAACATCACAAGTAGCTTCACAGTTGGAGAATATATAGAAGTAACGGGAACCGTGAATGTAAATGGAACCTATTATAACTTAACAATAGAAGGAACAAGTGTGATAGGTTCCTTACAAGGAAGTGGAATAGATTTTCCAGCATTAAACGGAGAAGAAGTTACCATAACTGGATATGTGTTATACGTTAATGGAAGTACCACACAGTACTTAAATATATTAGTAACTGATTTAGATGTCGAATCAACGGAACCATACCCTTCCTTTGATTTGACCATATTAACAATCAATGATTTACATGGATATATTGAGCAAAATGAAGATGGAACAAATGGCATTTCTAATACAGCTTATTTAATAGAACAAATAAGAAATCAAAATGCATTAGACGATGTTGTTCTTATCGCTAACGGTGACATGTTTCAAGGCACCGCTATTTCCAATATGACAAATGGTTTATCTGTGCTTGAATGTATGAACATGATGGACTTTGATGCTATGGGTATTGGAAATCATGAATTCGATTGGGGTATTGAAACCATTATGACATATTTTGATGGTGATGAAACAAATGGTGAGGCGAATTTTACACTTCTAAACGCAAATATATATTTATATGTGGATGATACAATACTTGCAATTGTTGATGGTAATATGTTCATGTATACAATCATCGAAAGAGAAGGCATTCAAATTGGCGTTATCAGCTATATTGGAGATGTATATAGTTCGATAGCACAAAATATTGTGCAAGATTATTATTTTGATTTAGATATTTCGGAATCAGTTGAAACCATTGCAACGGATTTAAGAGGTTTAGGTGTTGATATTATTGTGGTTAATATACATGGTGGTGACTCTAGTAATATAGAAAATTTCTATTATAATACGCAACTTGCCACCTTAAAAGATTCCAATGGAGACTACTTAGTTGATGTCGTCATTAATGGACATACTCACTCATATCAAACTGGAACAATAAGCCGGGTTGGAGGAACTCCTTTGATTCTTGTTCAGGCTGGAAGCTATAATGGCGCATTTGGAGAAATTGTATTAACTATGAATACAGATACCATGGAAATAACACACTATACCGTTCAATTAATCAATGTTTCTAGTGCAGGAACGAACTATGACGAAGAAATTGAAGCCTATATAGAGGATACACTTGCCAATTTAGATGATAGAATACTAGCCGTTGCTGGAGAAACAATTACTTCAAAAAGTGAATTATTTCAATGGACAGGCAATGTAATGTTAGCTGCGACTGGTGCTGACCTTGCTGTTAGTAATGCTGGTGGTGTACGTACTACTGGCAATATTATAGCTGGTGAAAATGTTACATTATCACAATTGTATGAAATAAGTCCATTTGATAATACCATAATTGTAATGGATCTTACTTATGACGAACTGCAAGTGTTTTTGACAAATTCTGAATTGTTTTATAAAATTAAAGATGGCTTAACATTACAAACGAATGAAACATATAAAGTAGCTATAATCAGTTTTGTCTATTACTGGACTCAGTATGAAAGTCTAAGGTCTAATGAAGATATTGACACAGGATTATATATCCGTGATGTGCTTGTTCAAGATATCGAAATTAAAGGGAATAATGAAGCTTTATTTTCTCCGATAAGTCATCCTGAATCCGATTTAGAACAATTAGTTACTTATAATTAATTATTTTCGATATACAATAATTTGAATAATTGATGAATTACAGGAAAGAAGAATGAAAAGAATATTTACGATTTTGGCACTTATACTAAATGCAATTGCCCTTTCAAATTGTGTCAATACAGACGAACAACTTGATGAGGATAGCACATATTTAACGAGTCACTATCTTGATATCTTAAATGATTATGGGTTTGTTGAAGACATGACAGAAAATGGAGTAACCCTTCTTAGAATGTTTCCTTTTTTAGGGGATGAACAGATTATATCGAATTTATTTGATTAGATGAGAGAACACATTACGGTGTGACAATAAGAATAAATTGTGTTCTCAGTAACTGAAATTATCTATAGTAATCTAAGATTTTTGTTATGAGAATAAGTAAATTTTACGATGATAAAACAGTTATATTCATAACCGAGGGTATGTAGTATTTCACACACTACATACCCTCGGATTTTTATTTGAGATATATCATCTCATTCAGAATTGATAACGTAATCATTTAGAAGTAATGAAATTAAATAATAGCCAAGCGATGTAAGAGTTATGCAATTTTACTTAATTTCATATATTTACTTTTCTACATTCATTATTGATGATATAATTTAGATAAGTGCCGTAATCATGCCTACAAAAAAATGGTTTAGTTTATCGGAGGAAGTTAAATGGTTAATCGTTTAAAGTTAGAATCAATAATAGTTTATGGGTTAGGAACATTATTGCTTTATATTGGTTTGTTTTTTAAATTTATGAAATTTAATTATGGCGATTCAATATATAATATTTCTGAATTTATTGTTCCAGTGATAGAATATATTTTTATTGTACTAGGAATAGGAGTTTTAATATATCAATTAATTAGTACGAAAGATATTTTTTCAATATATCATAAACTTATTAAAAAAGAAAACGATAATTCTATTCTAATAATTTTGTTATTCTCTTATCTTGTTCTAATCATTGGACCATTATTATCTCCATTTAAAATGTTTTTATTCTTATTTTTATATGCGTTAGTATTTTGCGGCTACTTTCTTACTATTAAAAAGGATTTTTTATACATTTCAACATGCCTATTTATTTTACTGCAGTTTTTTGATAAATTAATTTTTGTAACAATAGGCAACAATTTTGACATTGTATTTATGATAATTTTAACCATAAATTTGCTAATAATTTTAACAGTGGTGATAGATGGAATCTATAAGATTATTAAGAAAAAACATTATTTGTATAATCTTATATACTTAATAATAAATTCTTTCATCCTATTGTTAATGTATATGTTTGAAGAAGTATTTATATACAGTTCGAATTTTTCAACTAATGAAAATTATTTTATATGGTATTTACCAATAATTTGTATACCTTTAATTGTTTTATATCTAGTGAAGAAAACAAAAATAATTAAGTTATTTAATTAAACATTTTATAACAATCATTCTATTTTTAAGCAATCTTTTTTTGATACCTAACAAGTAATAAATACTAATGATATAAATCGCCTGAAAAAGCTATTTTTAGCATAATAATGTGATACAATTGGCGTGGCTTTTGAACAATTATCAAAAAAAATCAAGATAATAAAATTAATAGAATAAAGAAGGTACATTATGAATGGCAATAATAGAAAAGACATAAAACTAGGTTCTAACGTTATAATTGTTGAAAAACAGAATCAACGAAATGGAACTTTAACTGAAGGTGTAATACTAAGAATTTTAACAAATTCTCAAAATCATCCTCATGGGATTAAAGTAATGTTAGAAGATGGAACTGTGGGAAGAGTAAAAGAAATTAAGATATAACATTTAGGAGTATATATTGAAGGAGAAACTTACAATATGCCACATGACTTTGGAGTTATGTCATAAATATTTTTAACAGTTTGAAAATGATTCAGATATTTATATAAATCCTAATGAATTTAAAGAATACATTTATAACAAAGAAGTAGTCGACAAATACTATGAACATCAACAACAAGAAAACAGAAAGTTTTTTTTATCATGAGAATTGATGATCCAGTAGGAGAAATAATTCTAAAGAAAATTGACTTTGAAAAAAAAGAAGGAACATTAAGTATCTATTTACAAAACAATTCTGTAAATGAAAAAGGAATTGGAACTTGGGCGGGAAGACAAATAATTCATTATGCTTTTAATGAATTGAATCTTGAAACAGTTTATGCAGATATCGTAAAAAAGAACCTAAGAAGCCAGCATGCCCTTGAAAAAGTGAGATTTTTGTTTTTAAACGAAAACGAGAAGTTTCAGTACTTTTACATTAAGAAGAGAAAATAGAGCTACTAATAGTTTTTAATATTTATTATAGTCTTGTTGATAGGAGGTTTTTATTTTGAGCAATGTTATAATAAGAAAGGCAAATAGTAATGATGCAAATGGAAAAGGCTATGTGCATTATAAAAGCTGGATTGAAACTTATACAGGATTGTTTCCTGAAGAAATTATTGATCACTTAAGTTTAGAACGATCGATTCAAATAGCAAAAGATCACCCTGAAAACACCTATATTGCTATAGTTGACGGCAAAATTGTAGGCTTTTCAAGTTATCTTGAGGCAAGAGATGATGACTCTGAAAATAGTGGAGAAATCGTTGCGGTGTATGTGCTAAAAGATTATCAAGGTAAAGGGATTGGTAAAAGACTTATGAAGGTATGTTACCAAGAACTCTCTCACTTTAAAAAAATCTTGTTATGGGTATTAAAATCCAATCTTAAAGCAATTCGATTTTATGAATCTGAAAAATTTATTTCTGATGGTAAAACAAAGTTGCTATATGGAAAAGAAGTTATTAGAATGATAAAAGAATGAAATCACATTAGAAATTTCAAAAGGCAAGGAGGGTAAAGATGGCAAATATAGAATTTCTACAGATAAATAAAGAATCCTTTCAAACCATTGAATCCGCAAAAATGTTATGGATTCCATATGTTTTAGAAACAAAAAAAAATAAAAACGAAGAAATTGTATTAGACCAAATCAATGATAATTTGGTACGAAGAATCAACATTCAAGGACTACGAGATAGTATGCATTTTGAACTTTTTTATTTTAACAGTGAATGCATTGGAATTGCTAATTTTGCAATCGACTTGGGTGGAATTCGTGGGATTATTGAACCAGGATATGGGTTTATCATGGAGTTTTACATTGTTCCTGAAAAACGCAAGCATGGATTTGGAAGAATGTTTTTCTCTCATATTGAAAGCGTGTTAAAAGCCGATGGGGCCAATGCATTATATTTAACACCGGACTTAGTTACTGGTATTCCATTTTGGAAAGCTTTGGGATTTGAGAATAGCAAGAAGATAGACCCAGATAATCATATGCCTATTTTTATCAAAAAAATTTAAGTTGAATGCTTAAAACTGGATATATTATTGTAATACGAAATTGTATAAGAGATAAGGAGCGATTTATTATGAAAAAAATATATGTTATTTTTATGATATTTTTAGTTTCTTTTTTAAGCTGTTGTGATTATAGAAGTATGAATCCAAATATTGAATTAGCTAATTCATATGAATTATTATTCGACTTACCTGAAAATGTTGAGATTATCTCGGAAGAATTTGTATTTGAAATGGACAAATCAGATTATAATGATTTTTGCTATAGTCCCCCAATGGAAATTATGGCAACCTATGAACTAATTAATTCTGGTGAAGAAGCAGAGATTTCATTTGGATTAGCCTTTATAACTAATGTTAGAAATTATGATTCTAAGATACAAGATATAAAGATTATGTTATTTGATGATGAAATAATCTTAGAAAACAATCAAAATCATATCATTGTTAATGATTATCAATTTAGTGATGTTAATTATAGTTATTTTTATTCTCTTACAAGTATAGATGATATAAGTTTTCCTCAAAATATCTATAAATATCATTTGAGTAGCGAGATTGTTGAAGATGTATCATTCACACTTAGTGATACTTCTAAAATTATTATCAAGGGTGATTACACTAATATAAGCGGAGTAATTAATATGCTTTCAGCTACTGAAAGCACAATAATATATTCATTTGGAACTGAAGTAGCATTTACAACCAATAATATAATCCAATCAGAAATTGATTTAGATACATTGATAGAAGAAATTGAAACGAATGAAATAGTACAATCTTACGTAAAAAGAGAAATCAAAGATTTTTTAGAATCTGATCAAAAAATTACGAATCCAACAATCTTAAGTAACAGTGTTATTGAAGATGAAACAGACATATTATTTTTTAATACAAAAACGATATCGATACAAGAAAATTCCACTGCTACAATAAGATTAACTTATCCGTTATGGGCTTCTTATAATCAAATTGAAAATCGAAATAAATACAATTTAACCTATAATTTTTATTTTGACTCCGAAAGGTATGCTAACAGCACTATTGATATTCAAATTTATTTAATCTCTGAATATGATTTTGGTGTAGAATATCTAGATGATGAAACCAATTTGCTAATGGAAGGCATAAATGAAAATTATCATCTTCAGTTAAATACAATCTTTATTGAGTGAAATTTCAATTTGCATTAAAATATTTTGCTTAGCTTTGGAAAATAAGAACAAATAAAATAAGCTTAAAAATCTTATAAGGGCGGCTAAACATAGCTACCCTTATTTACAGGTTATGGTTAATAACATTAAATAAGTAATTGTTTGGATTTAAACTTTACAAAAGGGCTGTAAATTTCAAGATACAGAAATAGAAGTAGGTACGAAAAGCAAGTATATTTTTGGATAGTAAGATGCTATAATAATAAGAATAATATCGCTAATTAATCTAGTAACTTAACAGGATAAATTGACTTTTATTAGATAGGAGTGCATCAAGATATGAATCTAAACGAATATTTAAGCAACCCTTGCAGGTCATTATCTATACCGTATTGGAAGAATAAGATTATTGAAACTCCTCCAAACATTCAAATAATTCATGAAAAAGATTTTCTAAATTTAAAATTTAATTATCTGAAATCAGATAGGTTTTTTCGATTAATTCATCGATTGAAAATGGTTTCTAAAGAAGATGAAATCATACAAAATATCGACATGAAAAATGATATAAATGAATTAATCTATAAGATGAATAGTTGCTATCAAAAGGAAAAAATACGAGTATCAAAAGAAGATATTAAACAATGGATTTCAAGAAGTGTTTTTCAAGAAAATTTATGGGTTAAAATTGTAATAGATGGAAAAATTATTGCCAGTGGTATTGCAGAATTTGATTTTGAAGCTAAAGAAGGTGTTTTAGAATGGATTCAAGTTTTACCAAAATATCAAAGGCGAGGCTATGGGAAATTGATTATAAATGCTTTACTAAATCGATTATCAAAAAAGGCTAATTTTGTTACTGTTTCTGGTAGATTGGATAATACTTCAAACCCCAAAAAAATATACACTGATTGTGGATTTGAAGGAAATGATATTTGGTATGTATGCACTACTGAATAAAAATCAAAATGAATAATCAAAATCATTTTAATTAATGATTATATTACTATATAGTATCAATACCTTTTTAAAATTGTCCTGAAATTCAATCTCATAATTTAAAAAAATTCACGTATCGTGATTTATTGTATTTCAATATTTTTGGAGGAAAACGATGAACAAAAAATTATTATTTACTTCATTTATCATATTATTTGTACTTTTTGTTGTAGGAGGATATTTTTTTTCAATATATCTTTCCACTAATTCGAAACACACAATATATTTTGAAGAAAATGGAGGGTCCATTGTTTTGGATATCACTTTACAAATTGGAACAGTAATTGAACCACCATCAGACCCAACAAAAACTGGGTTTTCCTTTGGAGGATGGTACTTTGATTCTGGCCTTACAATTGTTTATACGTTTACAATAATGCCTGCAGAAGATACGACACTTTACGCGAAATGGAATGAAATCCTTCCAGAAGATGACCCAAGTGATTATACTTACCTACTCTTAGCAAATGATACTTATGAAATCACAGGGTATATTGGTTCTAACACAACATTAATCATTCCATCAGATTATTTAGGAAAAACGATAACAAGCATTGGTTCATTTGCATTCTATGAGTGTACTAGTTTAATAAGTGTTACGATTTCATCAAATATTATAAACATTGATTATTCTGCCTTTTATAATTGTAGCAGTTTAGAAAGTGTTACAATCTCAATTGGAGTACTCTTTATTGGCCAAAATGCATTCGCTAATTGCAGTAGTTTGACAGAAATTTCTATACCTTCAAGTGTGACGAGTATTGAAATGGATTCTTTCTTGAATACTAGTAGTTTAATGAGCATTACAGTAGAGGATGGAAATCAAAATTACTCATCTGAAAATGGTATTTTATTTAACAAACAAAAAACCATATTAATAGTATATCCAATAGGGAAAACAGAAACTAACTTTGTAATCTTATCAACGGTGACAAGCTTAGGCACAAGTGCATTCGCAAATTGCACTAGTTTAACGAATATAGAAATACCTTCGACTTTGACAAGTATAGAACCAGCAGCATTCTTTAATTGTAGCAATTTAATGAGTTTAACAGTAGATGATGAAAATCAAAATTATTCATCTGAAAATGGTATTCTATTTAACAAACAAAAAAACATACTGATTGTATATCCAAAAGGCAAGATAGATACAAGTTATCTGATCCCTTACAGTGTGACAACGATAGGTCCTAATGCTTTTGAAAATTGTAATAGTTTGACGACCATAACAATTCCAACAAGTGTGACGAATATTGATTCAGTAGCATTTTGGAATAACGACAGTTTATTAAATCTAATTGTAGATTCAGAAAACCAGTATTATTCATCTGAAGAGGGTGTACTATTCAATAAAGATAAAACGATATTAATTATGTATCCAAAAGGAAAAACAGAAACCAGTTATTTGATTCCTTTAAGTGTGACGAGCATCGGGTCAAATGCGTTTGCTAATTGCGAAAATTTAACAAGTATTACGATACCTTCGAATGTTACAACTATTGGCGATGTGGCATTCTATAGTTGTATCGGTATTACCAGTATAATGATTCCTGAAAGCGTGATAAGCATGGGATTCTATATCTTTGAATACTGCGATGATTTAGTTATTTATGCAGAAGCCACTAGTAAACCTAGTGGCTGGGATTCTGCTTGGAATTCGCACAATCTGTTTGTAGTATGGGGATATGAATCTTAGAAAGTCATCTAAATAAATTTGTTTAGTAATTTAATATGATACTTTTGAAGAGTTTAAAACATTAATTATAAATGAAGTATAGATAGTAATTTATACTATCTTAAGATTGCTGGTCTTTCTCTATAAGGTTAAACAGAGAACTTATAAATAAAGTATAATAACTAGATATAAATCAAGAAGTAGAAGATGAATGTAATATTGTTGAAGTCGCTCATCTTAAATATTTCTAGATTTAAAAGTAAAATTAAAACAGCTCACCTGAGCTGTTTTAATTTATAGTAAGAAATCTTTATTCCTTATAGATTTGCTGTCTTCATTGATTACAAATACGTATACCTGAAGATGAGCTTTTAGACAAATAGCGCTCATCTTCTTACGTATTAATGTTCATACATTATCGTTAATCTATTATGACAATGTATGTATATATATGAAGATGAAATATTATATATGAATATAATGTTGACAATATGAAAATATAAGTATATAATGTATTTATCGTGTTATATAAAGTTTTATATAGAAGACTGGATGGTGATGTTATGCCAAGTTACATTTTTTACACTGTAGAAGAAATTACTGAAATTTTAAAAGTAACACAAAACACATTATATAATTACATCAAGAGTGGAAGCCTAAAAGCGGTGAAAATAGGAAAATATTGGAGAATCCAGAGATTTGCTCTAGAAGAATTACTTGAAACCAGCACAAACATACCAAGTATTTTATAATTAGCAAATCTAGTGAATGATTTAATCGTAGTCAATTAGTATAAGTTGATAGAATCATATTATAAATGAATAATAATTATTTGACAATCGATTGCAATAAAAGCTAAATGTCTTGTAATAATAAATGATTTTAAAGAAAACTATTTACGCATTTGAAGCTACTTATGATTTAATAGAGGTAGTTAAGTCGTTTTAAAAGAGTATATATGCTTTTTTTGGAAAATGTAGTTGACAATATGAATATAGTGTCATACAATGAAACTAGTTTATAGGAAAAAGCATTTTAAAAAACGAAAAAAAGTAGACAGGATGGTGATGTTATGCCAGATTTCACCCTATATACAGTTGACGAAATTAAAGAGATTTTAAAGGTTACACAAAGAACACTGTATAATTATATTAAGAGTGGAAACTTAAAAGCAGTAAAGATAGGAAAATATTGGAGAATTAAGAAATCAGATCTTGAGGAATTTCTTGAAAATGGTACAAATAAATTAAAAAGCGAAAACTAAAGATTGATTTTAAAGTTGATTCATTATTTAGAAGTATCTGATGCGTTGTTTTTTGCAAGCAAATTTAATCTTTAAGACACAAAAGAACAGAATATTCTGTTCTTTTTTTTTAAGTAATAATTATTTAATTCAACAAGATAAACCGGATACAGTACAGAAAAAGCTTATTGCTTTTAAGGTTCTTTCTTAACTTATTACATAGAAGGCTAGATTCCTATTTATATCTATAAATTTAGGTATAAACAAGGAAATGGGGGAAACTAGAAAATAAATTGAAAGAAAAGAGTATTAAAAGAAGTAGTTTGAAATAAACCATATACATTACTATCAAAGTAGTATAGAATGAGTGAACATTTGTAATACTAACTCTTTTTAGTGTTTTTAAATTGCGAATAAAATTCAGGGGGAAGAAGAAAAATGACTAAAAAGGAAGTATATGAAATTCCAGAAATTGAAATAATTGAATTTGAACTTGAGGACAGCATTGCCTTGAGTGGAGACTTGGGTCCTACTACCATTTGTAGCGAAGGAGTTTGGTAATTATGAAAAAACTTCTTATATTTGTATTTAGTCTTTCGTTTATTTTTATAATGAGCAGTCAAATCATTAAAGTAGAAGGAATTAATGTTGTTACATTTAATGTACAATCTTATTTTGATGAATTCAATCATACAGATAATGTTGTTACAGATGCAGTATATGGATCAACCGTATCATTTGATGCGAGTCTCGCATCAACGGCAGACTTTACTTTTAAATATTGGGTGATTAATGATGTCGTTGAATTTCATTCTGCGGTCGATGACGAATTTTATATTCTAGATAACATGTCGGTAAAAGCGTTGTTTTCACCAAGTGACGCACATTTAGCTGTGTTTTTAGATTCCAATGGAAAATATTTAGATCTTAATTATGTAGTAGATGGAGGTACAGCTGTAGCGGATGGTGATTTTGTTGAACCTACAAAGCCTGGGTATTCTGTCACAACCAATAAGTGGGACAAATCACTTACTAATATTACAGAAGATACTGTATTTATTTTACAGTATGAAAAAACGACAAGTGATACGTTTGCTTTGTCAGTTGTAAATGGAACTGGTAGTGGAACATATGACTTTAATACTGAAGTGATTGCCATTGCAAATACCGCACCAGCAGAACAAGTCTTTAGTCATTGGGAAGACTCTAATTCAAATATTGTATCATATACTTCAACCTATACGTTTACTGTGTTAGCAGATAAAACCATCACCGCAGTTTATGCTGGAATTGCTCCAACTGTAATTTTACTTGTTGCGACTCAAGAAGTATCATTAAGAGTGGGATATTATTCATATTTATCTCAAGTCTCGGTTCCAGTTGGATATACTATAATTGAATATGGAGTTGTTACTTCAGAAACATTAAGAAAACCAAGTTTAGCCTATGATAATTGTGATCAAATTTATAGAGCTACACTCATGAATCAAAATACGAAAGAATATGTGATTTCTATACCTATCAACCATTTTTATGCTAGATCCTATCTAATCATTAAAGATGGAAGTGAAGTGATTACAAAGATTTATGGACCTCTTGTTTCTTATATTCCAGAGGGATCATCCGTTATTATCTTTGATAGTAATGACGGATCAGCAGTTAGTCCAATTTTACAAGTAGAAGGCAGTGCAGTATCAGAACCCGCAAGTCCAACCAAAGATGGATATGATTTTGCTGGTTGGTATAGTGATACTGAATTACTCGTACCTTATACGTTTAGTACCATGCCAGTTGATAATGAAATGTTATATGCAAAATGGACTTCTTATCTTGCTTATACACTGAAAGTTGATGAAACATATGAGGTGGATGGACGTTTAGGGGATACAACAAATATAGTCATTCCTTCGACTTATGAAGGTGTAGCAGTAACAAGTATTCGTTCTTATGCATTTGATTCTGACTTTGATTTAACCGGAGTTATTATATCCGAAGGAATTTCGGAACTAAAAGAAGGTGCATTTTGGAACAATACGAATTTAAATTATGTAATATTGCCTAGCACCCTAACTTCAATTGGGTCTGAAACGTTTTTCAATTGTGTTAGTTTAAGCAGTGTAATCATACCACTTTCTGTTTCTACAATGAGTTCGTATGTTTTTGTTAATTGTGAAACAACAACAATATATATCGAAGCATCTAGTATACCAGTTGGTTGGGAAATTCCTTGGAACACTCAAGGAGGAATAGAAGTATGGGGATTCTATTTATCCAATAATACTTCCACAATCACATTTGAAAGTAATGGAGGTTTGGCAGTAGATACAATTGAACAATTAGAATTTACACCAGTAACAAAACCTTCGAACCCTACAAGAGGTGGTTATGATTTTGGCGGTTGGTATAGTGACGCAGAATTTACAACACCGTATATTTTTAGTATTATGCCAATTGATGATGTAACAGTATATGCGAAATGGACTTCTTATCTTACTTACCTACTAAAAGACGACTTGACCTATGAGGTCACTGGCCGCACAGGAGAAACGACTAATATCGTTATTCCTTCAACCTATTTAGACGTAGCAGTAACAAGTATTGGAGCGAATGCCTTTTTAGAAGACGCTGCTTTAACTGGTGTTGTTATATCGGAAGGAATTCTTGAAATAAAAGAACATGCTTTTGAAAACGATAATAGTATTACAAGTTTTATTTTACCAAATACATTAATAACCATTGGTGCCTATGCATTTGCTTATAGTACTAATATAAGTAGTATAATTATACCTTTTTCAGTAATGTCAGTGGATATGTTTATTTTCGAAGGATGTTTGAGTACTACAATAAACATTCGAGTTCCAGGTATTCCTGTCGGTTGGTCACCTTTATGGAACGTTTATGGTGGAATAGAAGTATGGGGATATACTGAGTAATATTAGTGAATAAACGAAATTAGAATATTCATAAATTATAATTGTTAGTGCAATATTTTAAAAATATGAGAGCAAGATTTCTAAGTTTTTGAGGAAATTCTTGCTCTTTTTTTAGTTTGAAAAATTTATAACACATATATGCCAAGAGGAAAGAAAAGAAGATATTTATTGGTGTTCATATATACATGGTATTGATAACTAAAGCAAAATTTAAACTTTAAGCGAGTTTTTATGAAACAAAAAAATCGAAATTATTTTTAAGAGTCAATTTATTTATAAAATAGATAATGCTATAATAATATTAAATTTGTCAATGATTACTATTTAGAATTAGATAAGGAGAAAGAAAAAATGAAGAATGAAAATTCAACGCTTGAAATCAAACAAATGATATTAAACTCAAATACCGTAGTGGTTAGTTCATTGGATAAGAACGGATATCCGACATCAAGAGCTATGCTGATGTTGAATGAAAAAACATCTTTAAGTGAGATGTATTTTTCCACAAACACTTTCTCATACAAGGTGATTCAGTTTCATGAAAATTCAAAAGCATCTCTTTATTTTCACACAACTAATCCATTTAGAGGACTATATCTCAAAGGAGAAATCAATATTATATTCGATCAAAAGATTAAGGACTTTTTTTGGCATGAAGGAGATGAAAAATATTATAGATTTGGTAAAACAGACCCAAATTACTGCATTCTCAAGTTTACTCCTGTTGAAGGAAACTATTATTGTGGATTAAGAATCGATCGGTTCGTGATATTCGATGGCGAGATTCAATTGGTCAAACCAGATTTAAATACTGAAGTACCTGATTTCTTGAAGCAACTTTATAAGGAATACATAAATAAAATGAAAACACAAAGTAATGAAAAATAAGTTATCGTTTCCCTTTTTTAATAAAATAAAAACCACAATTGTATTATAAGTGATTCAACACAAACAAGATTACTCTAGCAAAATTAAGGATACAAACGATTTGATTAAAGCCTCTTTTGGCTTTTTTTTGTGGTGATTCTTATCAATGATGTATAGAAAAATATAAAGTGTAAGTCACAGTTGATTAAATTATCAAAGTGTACTTTTTAAAATATAAATCAAAAATGACTTTACTTTTTTCTTGTTATTAATTAAAATATTATATATGACTACAATTGTAGGCGAAGGAGTGATGGCCGTGGAGAATAATCAGATAACAAATTCAGAGTGGCGAGTAATGAGCGTTTTGTGGGAAGAATCTCCGCTTTCAAGCAGAGAAATTATTCAAAGATTGAACATTGACAAAGCCTGGAGTGATAATACTGTAAAAACATTTATCAGTAGACTTGAAAAAAAAGGATTAATCGGTTTTAAAACACAAGGGAGAAAGCATTTGTTTTATCCTCTTCTAGGTGAAAAAAAATGTGTTGAAAATGAAATGTTTATGATTGTAAGGAGAATTTATGGAGATCAACTTAGATATTCGACAAATCACTTTGAATTTTACGGTGATAATAAGATTGATTTTATAAATAAAATCGCCCTATATTTAGAAAATAATCACGGGAAAATACTACATGAGTTAAACTCAAGTTTGGATACAAAACAATCTGTATATATCTATAAAAATCAATTGAGACTTCATTCGGCCCTTGGAGTTGAAAATGCACCGTTATGGATTCGTGCTGGTGGATCATGGGGAATCATTCATTTAGCCCCTGAAAGTTCTTTTATTGATAAATCTCCGGAAAAAATAGCACTACATGTATTTACTGAAATTATACTATATCGAATTGATAGTAACATTCCAAGTTGGATATCAAAAGGTGTTTCAGCATATTATGGCGATTGGTTATCAAAAGAAAGAATAATTAATGTTCTTCAAACAAATATTGATAACATTAACTTAAAAAGTCTGTTAAGTATCAATGAAGATTTTATTAAATTTGCAAAACTTTATGGATTTGAAATTTCTTATACAATAGTGAAGTATATTTGCGAAAAATATGGGACGGATACTCTAAGTAATTTTATCCGAAATTATGACCAATATAGTGAAGTTTTTGGAGTTTCGAAAGAACAGTTTTTTGAAGGATGGATGCATTTTATTAAAAATGTCTATTTTTAAGAAAAAGGAGATATATATGAAAAAAAAGTTAAATTTGTTATGGATTACAACAATAATTGTTCTTATGTTAGGGTGTACTCAAACTACTACACAAATGGAAGCAGTAGAAAATGATCAAGTTTTTGCAAATCTTGAAACATTTTCTTTGCTAGAGTTGCAAGAAGACTATGACGATTTGGTTTCAAAGTATGAACTGGAGAGTCCTAAGCTGTTTACAGATATTGTAGAAATGGAATCCATTATTATTTCACAAAGAGAAAAATTAGTAGATTCCATGAATGAAATCGAATTTTTAAGAGTTTTAGCTCCTGTTGTTGCTAGTATTAATTGTGCACATAGTAGTATTAATCTATCTAGTACAACATATGAAACCATTCATGATAGTGGTAAATTTTTTGCTTTGGATGTAAAAATCATAAATGATGAAATTGTAGTGATTGATAACTCTTTTGAAACTACAGTTAGCGTTGGATCTATAATCGAAAGCATTAACGGAATTCTTTCTTCTGAAATTATTACTCGATTGAAAAATAGTATTCCTTCAGATGGTCAAAACGAAACAACTAAATACAGTCGTATAAATGAAGACTTCAGAACTTCATTTTATCTATACATCGATGCTAGTGATTCTCATATATTAGAGTATAAAGAATCGGATTCTGACTTGATAAAAATTATCAAAATAGATGCTCTGACTATTCAAGAAATCTACCAAGAAAACAGATATGGAAACTGGGTTCCCTACGAGGCAGAGTACGGTGATGCTTATGCAATATTAGATATGAATAGTTTTCAACCTTTTGATGAGTATTCAATTACTTTATACAATAGCTTTATAGATAATTTTTTCTTGACAGTAGAATCAGAAGGAATACAAAACATTATTCTTGATGTTCGAGACAATGGTGGTGGAGATCCTATGATTACTAGTCACCTTTTCAATTATCTTGCAAAGGAAGAACAAGCGTATTTTAGCCAAGATGTACCAAACTATTATAGTGGATTGAAAAATATTATTCCTTTCCTTGAACCTCATTTTGAAGGGAATTTGTTCGTAATCATGAATGGAGAAAGTGGATCTTCTTCAGGACATTTACTTGCTTTACTTAAGTATCAAGAGGTTGGTGTATTTATTGGAGAAGAGTCAGGAGCATCTTATGTGGTTTCAGATAGCACCATAGGGCATGCTTTAAATAACACTAAATTAAATTTTAGACTATCTCAACAAATTTGGGATGTAGTTGTATCTGGTTTAACCGTTGGCAGAGGAATTATGCCTGATTATGAGTATAATCTCAGTTTATCGGATTATCTTTCTGATGAAGATGATCTTTTACTGTATACCATTAGTTTAATTGATGATTTTACGGACTAGAAATCATTAATATTATTATTTATTCAAAATTGAGCCTACTTTTTCATAATTATTTAAAAAAGGATTATAATAAGTCTAGAAGTAGAAATGAGGAATAAATATGAATCTAACAAATCAAGAAGCAGAATCCTTTTTTGAAAAAGCTAGTCAATGGGAAAAAGAGTATCTAAAACTAAGAGAAATAGTAAAGAGTACAAATTTGACAGAAGAATTCAAATGGAAGCATCCATGCTACTCACTTAATAAAAATAATGTTGTATTAATCCATGGATTCAAGGATTATTGTGCGCTATTATTTATGAAAGGTGCGCTATTAAAGGATTCAGAGAACGTTCTTATTCAACAAACAAAAAATGTGCAAGCACAACGTCAAATACGATTTTCCAGCTTAGAACAAATCAATCAAATGAAATGGGTCATTAAAACCTATATCGAACAGGCGATTGAAGTTGAAAAAACCGGATTAAAAGTAAAATTAAAAAAAGAAAAAGACTTTCATCTTACTGAAGAATTCCAAAGAAAAATAGATTCAAGTCCGGCCTTAAAAGTAGCATTCGATCAATTGACTCCTGGCCGAAAAAGAGCATATCTTTTATATTTTTCAGCTCCAAAACTTTCTAAAACAAGAGAATCAAGAGTTGAAAAGTATATCTCTAAAATTCTTGATGGTTTAGGATTAGATGATTGATTAATATTTAAAAATAATTTCAAAAACAAAGAATGCTTAAAAATAATGATTGGCAATTAATATATGAGGTGAAACGTATGAAAAAGAGGAAATTAAGTGGCATGACTGTAGAAGAATTATGGCAATTATTTCCAATTTTTTTAGTGCCTTATAATAGTCTATGGGTGAGTTATTATAACGAAGAAAAAGAAAATTTATTGAATTTTCTTACAAGCAATCAAATAAAAAGAATTGAACATATTGGAAGTACAGCTATACCAAATATTTATGCTAAAAATATTGTTGATATACTGGTTGAAGTTTATCATGATTTCAATATAAAAGATTTGATACATTGCATTTGTGAAGCTGGATATATTAAAATGAGTGAAACGACTAACAGAATTTCGTTTAATAAAGGATACACAGAAAATGGTTTTGCTGAAAAAGTCTATCATTTGCATTTTAGAAACGAAGGAGATAATGATGAGTTATATTTTAGGGACTATTTAATTGACAATCCATATAATTTAAAAGAATACGAGTCATTAAAACTACAGTTATGGAAAAAGTTTGAGCATGATCGAGATGGCTATACCAATGCTAAAACATCGTTTATTTTAAGCATGACAAAGAAAGCCAAAGAAATTTATAAAGATAGATACCAATAAATACAATAGAAAGTAATGAATTCTAAATAATAATGAATTTATTAATTATACCTTGACAGCCTAGGCATAGTGATTTATAATATATACATAGGCAGACTAGGTAGGCGCAAAAATGGAAAAAAAATTGAATGAATTTGTAATAAACTATTTTGACGTTGAAGAAAGAGTTGTAAATGAAGAAGCCATTAAGGAAATCAGTAGTAATCTTATTGATAGATATCATGACTTATTGATTCAAGGAAAATCAGAAGAACAAGCTTATATTGAATGTGTTAGTTCATTAGGAGATATAAGAAAACTACTTACGCAAGATAAACAAGTTAATGCGAGCAATATTACTGTTCAAATGCAAGTATTACTTTTCTTTCTTTCTAGCATAAGTATCGTATCTTTCTTTTTCTCGTCAGGAGTGGGATTAGGGTTTTTACTAATAAGCATCATTCTTTTTTCGTATTTGTATCTCAACATTTATAAAAAAGCAAAACAAGGATTTGTTTATAACAATGGCATTTCCTTTATGGAGGAACTTTTAAAGCTGACTAAATCATTATTTCCTTTAATGGTTATGTGGATAATCTCCGCAAGTTTATTGATTTTGGAAACAATCTTAATCCTTTTTTCAAATATTGATAAATTAATAATTCAGATGTTTTATCAAAGCACTCCAGTTGCGATTTTTTTCTTAATGTGGCTTTTAATTTTTGTAGTAACCTTCGTATTTGTTTTTCCCAATTATGCCATGGTTATAAAACGTTACCAATTCATTTCAAAGAATAATACTACTGTTTTTCTATTTAATAAAATCATAGATAAAATGAAACCACAAAAATATAAAAGTTATTCAATCTATAAAAAACGAATCTATTTAAAATATGTAATTCTTTCAATTCTTCATGTGTTTGTGACAATGTTTGCAAATACAAAAGAGTACTATCACGGGCCCATCGTTTTTCCTGATGGAGACATACAAATCAGAACTATTTTATCTGACACGTCCCCATTTTGGGAGAAACTACTTCAAAATATATCCAGCTTTTGGGTTATATTATTGTTTATAATTTTAGTTACAGGAGTAGTCTCGTTTCTATTTGCATTAAATTACAAACCATTAATTCTAAAAAGAATCTTTTTAATGTTTAATGTTTTCTGGTTAATTGGCATACTAATAATTGCAATTTCATTTATGTTTTATACCGGTGTCATTCATGATTTTTCAATGGTTATCTATTATTCTTTAGGAATTGTTGCAATCCAATTTGCTTTTTTGATTTTAAATCGAAAAATTAAGGAATTGTTATATGAATGAGAAAAAGAATAGTTTATTTGGAGATCTTCTTCGAGGAAACACTGATAAAATATTGCTTTCAATTCTAATGAGAGAAGATTCCTATGGATATAGAGTTAATAAGATATTAAATGAAGAAACAAACCATCTTTTTTCATTAAATGAAGCAACATTATATACAACATTCAAAAGATTAGAACAAGAACATCTAATAAAGTCGTATTGGAAAGAAT
>JAHIRM010000007.1 GCA_018818595.1 Bacillota bacterium | reverse complement strand
TTTAATGAACATGAAAATGGATTATCAGATTATTTAGATTCTCCATTTTTTATGTTTCTTTTATAATGTGAAATTACAAATACATCTGTAAAAAAGAATGTGTTTGCATTATAATAGAAGAAGAATTTGCGGTTGTGGCGAAATGGCAGACGCGCTACCTTGAGGGGGTAGTGTCCAAATGGACGTGTGGGTTCAAATCCCATCAACCGCACCACAAAATCGTCGTCAACTGGGAATTTTGATGAGTATTGGAATGTCGAGGTCAGATATAACCACACTTGTTGCAATCCAATCTTTGAGAATGCTCTTGGTCTCGTTTCTAATATCTATTCCTCTATTTTATCTGTTGATATTCTCAATGAATTCGTTTTTGATAAACCAAGCAGGATTATTAAGCAGTATTATTTCTTATTCACCCTTGCCAATAATAATATCTTTACTAATCAGCATAGGAAGTAATATCATTGCTATCATTGAACCAATTGTTAAATTTTCCAAAACTGAATTGGTCAACATTATATATAATAGGTAACTTCTCAATATTTATATAGTAATTGTTTAAATAGCGTCTTGTCCAATCTTGATTACTTGAAATTCGAATATGACATAACATATTGAGTTGGATAGGTAAGGAAATTTAACAGAGGGAAATTTCATAATATGAATACGAATTGGTTTCGGAAGAAGCATCGAGGCTATATAGAGTCTGTACGGACAATGCGATATGAAGTTAATAAGCATTGAATTTGTGACGAAATATGTTTCTTCGAAACAATTTACCATACAAAAGTCTCGTGTGAGTAAACATAAATAGTACTAAAAATATGTTACTTCGGAGAAGTCGAGGCACTTTTATATAGCACTTGGCACCACTCGACACACGTGGAGTCGGTCTCATTGCTTTCTCTAAAATGACCTTACTTTCCTGCCCTTAACCAATTGACGACCTATTATTTTTACAATAAATGAATGAACTAGGCCACATGATGCTAGAAATAACGATCAGGTGGCCTTTTTTGATATTCTTTTATTAATTCGTTAATGAGAAAACATACGTTTTTTCATTTAACCTTGTATGGGTAAACATAAATGCTTGTGTGAGAGAACATATTTGTTAGTATTGGTAAACATATCGAAAGAAAAAAAGATGACTACCACTAGGTATTTCATCTTTTTTTTGGACTGGCAATATTTTATGATAAACTTGCAACGAACAAGACAGGTTTTATTTTTAACAAAAATCAATTTTTACTATGACTAATTGAGAAATGATAGGTCCCATCTAGCCAAATTGCACCTACTTGACTGATTGTTATAATATACCCTTTGTATTCATATGTATATTCTCCATCAACTACATCTGAAACAATACATGCTTGACACCCCTCTATCACTTTAAGCCTTGATGCTTCAATTGTCGGAGCATAAGTAGAAAGGGGATAGGCAAAGTATAAGTCGATGATCTCGTTTGAATTGCTGAACACCGTGAGCCACCTTTCAATGGCTAGATCGATTCGGTTCTCAGAAACGAGTGATATGCTCAATACATTACCATATTGATCTGCATAGAATACCGTACCCGGAATTGGTTCACCAATCTCAGTTTCATAGCAAGTCGATTCCAATTGTGAAATGAGTAGGTCATATATACTTGAATCTTCTATTTCGGGAGAAATGATGGAAGCACGATCATATAAGAAGGAACCAAAAAATGTTTCAATTTCATGAACGATTGTCACTTCAAAAGGAAAGGTAAATTCAAACAAATTATACACATCCCCAACGAAGTTATATTTACTATTCAAATCTTTCAACCAGTCATCTTCATAATCTAGCTTGATCCCTATGGTGAGAGTATTGGATATGGATGTGATCGATGAAACGTTAGTTTCAATGCTTGTGGTCGTTCGAGATGAAACACTGGCGGAGGAAGTAGAGTTATTCAAACTGCTACAACCCATCAAAACGAATGACAAGAATAATGAAAGTAATAAAATAACTTCTCTCTTCATATAGTTTCTCTCCAATAAAGATTTTTTTCTAAAATCATTTCGAATGAAACAAAGACAAGAGTTGAAAAGTGGAATCTCTAGTCTAATCGAGTTTAGAGGCTGTTCTCGGTCCAAATAGTTGAAGGAAAGTGGATATTCTCAAAAGATTTGGCGATTGTTGAAAAAGCATTGAAGCTGTCTATTTTCCCAAAAGTGATCTTATTTGGGATATGTCTTCATAATCAAATTTGACTCTAGATGTTAAATTAAAATACTGCCCAGATTGCCCATATCGGGTGCCGCCCGAATCAAGCGAAACATAGACTACATCTCCCGGCTTGACAGTTCCCCCAATGAAATCAATTTTGATTTCACTTATTGTTGCTCTGTCTGTTCCTTTTAATACTTCAAGAATTTTCACGGTATATGTTTCACCAAACACAACCTCATTATGTCTGGTTTGGATCAATTCCATGACTTGGACTTTCCAAATGTTGTCAGAAAAATTCACAATCTTTGAGATATCAGTTTCAAAAGTATATGATTCTCGTGAGTTCTTTTGAAGGACTAATTTTTCGACATAAGAAATGACGGAATCTTTATTGACTTCCTTAACCAAATCGGTTCCGTTTTCAATAATAATAGAGTGAATTCCCATTAATGATGAATATTGAGAAATCGACTGATCGAGTGCCAAAACCATGTCACCGGGGATATGGAAAACATCGTGCAAAAAATATGTTTTGTCAGTGATTGTGACTGGTAATAGATACTCATATCCTTCATAGAAAGTGCAATCGTACATAGGATTATATCCTAGTTCTTCTGAAATTACCCCATAATCATGCAAATAGACTTTAATAGTTTCGGGATTTCTGCTTTCATAACTAGAGAATAAGGTTGATATGATCTCGAATTCATATTCGACATATGAAGAAACTCGTAATGCATTGAAAACACTAGTATCTGGAATATTATCACTCAAATTACTACCTACATTTACACCAATTAGCCTTCCTATGAACACATCATCACTGTATTGAATTACAGACTCAAAACTGTAATTAATCGGGATAACAGAAATATCGTTCTCCTCATAATCACCACTAGAAGTATTGATTTCATCAAGATTATTAGTAGAGGTAAACCCCACACAGCTTATCATCGAAAAAAATAATAATATTGCAATAATACAAAGAGTTTTTTTCATTTAATTTAGTCTCCCTTAATCATAAATATAATCCCAGATTTGATAAAGGTGTGCTTTTTCATCATTTTGCAAAATAGAAGTTGAGTATGTTCCATTCATAACTGCATAATTTTCTATACCTCCAATAACATTGTACGAATGTCCCGCAAATCCAAGTGCATGGCCCATTTCATGAGTCAAAACAACATTCATCCCAAACTGATCCTCATTTTCAGCATAGTTAATTATATCTATGTACATTTGGTGATATTCAAAAACCTTTAGGATTTCATTTCCATAAATAACGAATCCAACAAGATTGGAGGAGACAACACCGCACACTCCAGCCCCAGGAACACTGTCGTATCCTAAATCTTCTATTGTTCCGCCATATATTCGAATATCACCACTCGTCTCATAAGGCGTTGTTTGGAAGTTATTGATAAAAGGGTTTAAAGCGTTATCCCATTGGTTCGTTGAATAGGGAATAGCCGCGGTAAAAGCAGTGCTAAAGGCGGGGTCCGATAATACATCGTGGTTGTATATGTATAAATCAATATTCCTCCTTCCGACTCCATAAACGTAATATTCAGGCTCAAAATACCCAAACGCATATGAAAATCTAGTGTCCTGATAATCCCAATTGTATATTCTGGTAAGGTATGTTAAGGTGGCATCTGCTAAATCCCAAGAGATTCTGCTTTCGGAAACGGACTTCAGTGTTAGTGCTCTCCCATTTACATTTGTTCCATCCGAAACTCCTATTGAATAAGAGTATGGTGAAAAACTGCTTCCTTTCGGGACAAAAATATACTCTGTGACGCTCGTATCCGTCCCATCTAATTCAACAGAAATAGTGTTTATAGAGTATATCTTCCATTTGGTATTATCAGAAATAGATGAATATTGTTTGATTGCCCATGTGGAAGTGTCGTACCCCATATACTTGCCACTATAAATATTCTTTATAGTATAGTATAAATCTGACCCCTTGATAATTTCCCATTGTCTCCATGAAGAAATGGTTGACAAATTGCTAGCATTCAGGTCCCACTGATGGATAATAGTGCCAGCATCAACCAAAGGGCCATATAAATCAGCATATTTTCTTGTGTCTATATTCTGCATAAAGTATGTACCGCTGGAAACATCCTCTTGTTTATAGAAAGTCCACTTTGTAGCGGTAGAAGTAAGTGAGTTGCTCAATTGAAGTTCATCCACAGAAGAGTTCACAGGTGATGCGAGATATTGGTAATTCCATAATTTTGGTTTAATTATATACTTTCCTTCATTGTCAACATAAATAACCCATTTTGTGTAATCATTAAGTGTTGTAAATTGTTTTATGTTATTTTTATTAATTCCAGTGTTTTGACTGTCAACGCCAATATACTTGTTGCTATAGACCGACTTAATGCTGTAGTAACCATCCCCCAATTTGGAGATGAACCAATTTTCTTGTAAGTCAGGATGATATACCCACTCATGAATGAGTGTACCACTCAATGTGGAAGGACCATGAATGTCAATATATTTGCTACTATAGTTGCTTTGAATGTAATAGTTTCCCCCAACATCAGCAAAACTGTACCCAATAATAGTCTGAAAGATTGCGATACCTTCAAAATCAATTTTGTTGTTTGTTTCAGGTGAATTTACCTGAGCAAATACATTTATGGACCGCGCGAAAAATAGTGATGCTAGTAGCATAACGAAAATCATGACCTTCTTGTACTCTGGTTTCATTTGACCCTCCTTAATATTATTTTAAAGTGAACACAACATTTAAGCACAAATTGAGACGGTCTTCACAAGTCCAATTATAACAACTGAAAAAGAACAAGTAATTGAAAAATCAATCTGACTTCTAAAAAAAGAAAGAGAAACAGGCAATAATTGTAATCAATAAGATTGAAAGGAAAGAATGCATTGAAAAATCGGTATTTTAACAAGGAAAAAAAGTCACCGATATATATATATAACAAAAACTTGAACTGACAAATTAAGTGAAACTTTCCGAATTTTAATTAGTCACCTGTCATTGTGAAAGAATAAATTATACTGAATTGAATCATATAGTTAGCTAAAAAGTCTTAATAATAAACATACTGGCTCAAACATATTGTGCACCAGTACAATCTATTTGTCAATAATTAATGAATAAATTTTTACAATTTATTCTTCTTGAGTCATTACCATCCGCATAAAAGTATAGACGAGAATAAATAAATTCGCATTACTTATAGTAGATTGATATGGTTTTTGAACAGTGTTCAGTGATTTCATTTGGATATAAAAAGAAGGAGTGCGGGATTGTATCAAAATAGGTAATCTTTCACAATTTTTTTATAGAGAAGTCTTTAAGAAAAACGACTTCATTCTTAATATGAAAAAGTAATTAAGTAAAGCCTCAATTATTTAGCATTAAACTAAATTTTTTTATTGTTTTTTTTCTAAGAACATCTTAAAAAAGAATATCTTATATAGTCAAAATCCATTGAAACATAAGGAGTTAATATGAAAAAGTTTTTCAATTATCTACTCATACTATTATTATGTTTTGTTTTAGTCGGATGCAATACAACAACAGAACAATTAACAACTACAACAACCGAAACATTAACAATCAATCAATTTGACTACGTTACTGAAAGCGTATTTGTACAGACCGGCGATTATTCGATGCCAGGAATATTAACTATGCCTTTGGCTACAGGACCTGTTCCAGCTATAATTTTTATTCATGGCTCTGGTCCAGCTGATATGGATGAATCAGTAGGTGCTTTGAAGATGTTTCAAGATTTAGCAATTCATTTGGCAGAAGAAGGAATTGCATCGATTCGATATAACAAACGGACCTATGAATATGCCGATGAATTGGCCGATGATTACGATTTTACCATATATGATGAAAGCATTAATGATGTTTTGTCTGCATATCAAATACTGATGTCCGACTCCAGAATTGATAATGATCAAATCTATCTTATCGGTCATTCTCAAGGTGGAACGATTGCTCCAATCGTAATGAACATTGAGCCTAATATAGTTGGCGCAATCATTATGGCTGGAAGTACCGAGAACATCCTAGATATTCTTGCGGATCAATTTTTGCGGTATTATGGTCAAGAGTACTTGAACGAATACCTTCCCTATATTGAAACCGCAAAATCATTGACCGAAGTGTTACAAGGAGAAGAAGCATACTCCTATTTTGGAGCCTATGAAGCCTACTGGGTCAACTACAACAGCATCAATTTTACCCAAGAATTATTAAATGCTTCGGTTGACCATCCATTGTTGATAATGCAAGGTGGTACCGACATACAAATAACCTTAAGTAATTTCGAGACATATCAGACATTGTTAGGTGCTAATGAATTATGTGTATTCAAGTACTATGAGGAACTTAATCACTGCTTTGTAAACGGTGTGGGAGAAACGTTGGCAACTGCATATATCGTAAGCAAGGAAATTCCCGATGAAGTTTTGGATGATATCTGTGCATTTATTCTTGGCTAATACTTTGGCATGGATGGACTTTATATTGATAAACTTGCTACAAAAAAGAAAGCCACAAATGGAAGATTTGATTTCATCTTCACTGTTATGTTTATTTACAGGCAAATATCACATCAACTTGGGTATCTGATAACGAAAACTAGCAGCAACTTAGGTATGTAGAGACAAGTATGATTAAACTGATACCAAAAAGTTGTACTAAGTATAGGCCATAAACGTGTCAAGAGAGAAACAGAAATTTAAGATGATTGTGCTTAAAGCTGTAAGCTTCTAGTGCACAAAAAAGTAAATTTGGTATAACTCCAGATTAAAACACGCTATTTTTTTAGTGAAAAACTTGATGAACTTAGTAATGACAAGACATAGATAACTTAAAGACTCCTGATGGGAGTTTTCTTAATAAAAAGCTTGTCAATGTGTATCAAATGTGATACAATTATTATGGGGTGATAAACATGAGAAACGAAGTTATACACGTTAGAGTATCCGATGATCTTAAGGAATCAGTTGAGATTATTTTAAATGGTTTAGGTGTTACTTTGTCATATGCAATTAATATGTATTTAAAACAAATCGAGTTGAATCGTGGAATACCATTTCAAATCGTATTGCCAAATCAGGAAAAACAAAAGGAAATTGAGATATTAGCTCATGCAATTAATTTAACAGGTGGAAAGGAAGTCAACCCATATGCCACAAAGGTACTTGGGTTGTATGCTCAAGATTTGATTGATTATGAAACTACAGTTTTTGCTTTGGGAAGAAACTTATCATGAAAGACCCTTATTTATATGAAGATTCTGATGTTCTAATTAATAAAGCGAGCATCAAAGATAGAATTCTACTGGATGAATTTGAAAATCGTATGACGACGCTTGGTTTAATTACAATTCTAAAAACGGATATCAAGATTATAGATGTTAAAGATATTTTTCAAATCCATAAAACATTATTTTTAAATGTTTATGAATGGGCGGGACAGAATAGAACTATTAATATATTCAAAAACGAACCTATTTTGAATAACTTGAGTGTCGAGTACACGAGTTATAATCAAATTAATAAGGAACTAGAAATAGTAACAACCACATATTTCAAGCAGAATTGGAAAAACCTTTCTAAAGAAGAACTTATGCATCTATTTACAAGAATGATTGCAAAGATTTGGCAAATACATCCATTTAGGGAAGGAAATACAAGAGTTATATCGGCGTTTGGATTATTGTTTTTAAAGCAAAATGGATATAAATTTGATGTCGATATTATTGCAAAAAATGCAAAGTATTTTAGAAATGCACTTGTTATGGCATCCCTTAATGAATACGCTGAATATCATTATCTACAAAATATTTTATTAGATGCCGTTGAAGGTAAGTTTTTAGAACCAAGTTCATCTAAATACATTAAGATTAAAAATTATGATGTCAATCAGTATGAATACAATTATCATAAGGCAAAAAGATGAAACAACCAGATAAATGGAGAGAAACAATTGATCCATTCTCCTTACCATACAAAAACTTTATACTATTGGAAGTCCTCGGATATCCGCACGCAGGAAATGATGTGTTTTATGCCAAAGGGATTTATGAAAAGAAGGAAGTATTTGTTTTCATTAAAGTAGAAAGACAGGATAATGCTAATATAAGAAATGAAATTGAAACTCTTCATCAGTTAAATCTTCTTAATACCCCTAAAGTCATCGATTATGATGAACATAAGACATTCATGGTATCTATTGCTATTGATGGAGAAAGACTATCAACAATAGTAGGCGAAAATGTAAAGAATGAATCACTTGAGTATATGGAAGAATATGGCGAATTACTAGCTACGTTTCATTTCTTAAAAGGTGATTTCAAGCCTGTAGTTGATCGGAGATTCTTCCATATCCAACCCAAAGAGTATTTTGAAAAAATGAATATCTCTTTTCTATATAATTACTTAGCTAACAACTTACCAGAAAAAGTGAACACATGTTTCTGTCACGGAGATTTTCATTATGCAAATATATTATGGAAGAATCATCATATATCAGGAATACTAGATTTCGAACTATCAGGAATTGGGAACAAAGAATTTGATATCGCATGGGCCATTATAAGAAGGCCAGGACAAAAGTTCTTGAATATAAAGGAAGAAGTGCGGTTATTTCTAAAGGGCTATTCTAAAATGGAAACTTACGTTTCCCATAATGTGATATATTATATGGCGTTAATCTATCAATATTTTTATCAACTAGGCAGTGATGACCAAGAATATCAAACCTATGTATTTTCGTGGCTTGAAGAAAACTGTCAATAACCATTTAGTCAAGAAATCTTTTTTAAATTGACACGATTGTGCTTAAAGTTGTAAGCTACTAGTGCACAAAAAGTAAACTTGGTATAACTCCAGAGTGAAACACGCTATTTTTTTAGTGAAAAACATGATAAACTTAGTAATGACAAGACATTGTTTTTTAATTGAAGAACACAATAAACATCGTATTGACAATACGCGTTCAAAATGCTTAAAGGCTTCGGTGCTGAATCAGATGATGGTGAAAAAGCATTCTGAATAAAGAGTGAAGTTTGTCGTCAAAAACAAAGTAAAGAAAAAAGACATACAAGAAAATACTTAGAATTCTAAAATCATTCTCTTAATGAAAGTGGACAACTCTCTTGATAATACGCTCTCATTATGGTGAGACGGTAAAATATTGTTAAATAAGGATGGGATGACTAATGAAGACAATCGTGATTTATAAATCCAAACGTGGACACACGAAACGTTATGCAGAGATGATTGCAAAACAACTTGGATGTGAATGCAAAGATCTAAATGAAATGAAGAAGAAAGACTTGTTGACATATGATAAAGTCGTATTTGGTGCTGGAGTTTATATCAACAAGCTAAACAAGATTCAAAAAGTTTTGACTTTGTTTAAAAACAAACCGATTACAATCTTTAGTTGCGGTGGGAGCATTAACAATTTAGCTTATGAGAATGAAGTCATGCACAAGAACTTGACAGAAGAACAGTTAAAATTCCACAAGTATTTTTATCTTCCTGGAGGACTTGACATGAACCAAATTACTGGCATAATGAAGTTTTTCATGAATATCCTTAAGAAGATGTTAGAAAAGAAAGAAAACAAGACAGAAGAGGATCTTGGCTTTCTATCCGCATTCACGAATCCATCCGATTATGTGGATGAAGTGCATATTTTGCCTTTGATTGACTTTATAAAGGGTATTTAAAAAGGATTTAATAATTCTATGTTCTTTGCTTATAAAAAAACAAAAAAAATGTAAAAATAATATATTTTCAACAGTAAGGAAATCTATTGTTCGATATTTTAGGTTTTTTTAAAAAAAAAAATCACAATTTCATGATGATGCCAGACTTTTATATTGAAACACGATGTTTTTTTAGTGAAAAACCTAGTTAACTAAGAAATGACAAGACATTTAAATTATTTCAAGTTTATAACATTTACATAAGCGGCTCTATTGAGCCGTTTTCTTTTATTCTAAGTAGTAAAAAAGCAAAAAAACAACACGTTGATAGGTGTTGAATGGATTTTAAAATTAGAATATGACCCACTATAATTATTGAATTTTTGAGTAAATTTATAAGTGAAAATTAAGTTTGTTATAAGGAATTTTAACTCTTAGTAATTTTATTTAATTAAAGTAGAATACAAATAGAAGTAAAGACTTAGTTTATTTTTAAATTGGATGATGCTATAATGTTAGTAATTATTTGTAAAAATTAATATCAGGAGACACTTATTATGGACGAAGTGAAAAAAGTTAAGGAATGGTATGACGAACATTCAGAAACAGAATGGAATCGACTTGAAGGATTTCATTTTGAATTTGAAATAACAAAAATTATGCTACAAAGACATATTAAACCTGGAAAAATATTAGATATTGGTGGTGGAACGGGAAGATACAGCTTATATTTAGCTTCCTTAGGATACGAAGTGACTTTAGTCGATTTAAGCGATGGAAATGTTGCCTTTGCAAGAAAAAAAGCAAAAGAATTAAACTTAAACATTACAATATTTCAAGGAGATGCTAGGGACCTTTCTAAATTACCACTTGAGACATATGACAACATATTAGTTATGGGGCCTCTTTATCATTTATTTTCTAAAAAAAATAGAATAAAATGCATTGTTGAAGCAAAAAAATATCTAAAGAAAGATGGAGTTCTCTTTGCTTCATTTATATCTCTTGCGGGAGGATTACTGTATTATTTGGATAATTGCCCAGAAGAGATAATTCATGAAACAGCATTAGATTTGTTTGATTGCATGGAGCAAGATAAATCATGGAGTGGGAGAGCATTCACTGAAGCTACATTTATTGAAATCGATGAAATTGAGCCTTTCTTTCGTCAGTTAGGTTTTTCTAAAATCACTATATTTGGGCAAGAAGGTGTAACAGGGCCTAGATTACGAATGCTTCAATTAGCTTCAGAAGAAGTAAGAAATTTTTATCTGAATCTTTCAGTAAAACTATGCGAAAAGAAGAAATACTTCCCATATTCAAATCATATTATGTATATAGGGAAAATATGATTAAAAAAACAGGAGAGTATATGAGAGAATTTAAAGCAATCTTTTTTGATAGAGATAATACTTTAACAAAAAATAATCCTGAAATGGATTTAGAACTACACAGAAGATATAAAGAATTAAGCAAAGTAGATTTAAACATTCCATATAAAAGGTTCATCAAGTTTTTTAATAAAGTTATGGAACAAGATAAGCCTTATATTCCTTATAAAACAATCGAAGATGAACTATTATTCTTTATAGATTTTTATGAATTACTCTTGATTGATGATGGAGTAACAGAAGATGTAAGAAATAAAGCTAATTACCTAGGTGAAAAATTATGGTATGTTTATAAGAAACCTTTTGAAGAAACAGTAGAAGTCTTAGAATATTTCTTTAACAAAGGGTATATAATGGGAGTAATAAGCGATTGCCCACCATCATTAAAGTATTCATTAGAGTTAATAGGACTTAGTAAATTCTTCACTTCATTTACTGCAAGTTCGATTGTAGGAGTTGGAAAGCCTAATCCTATCATCTATCAGTATGCTTTAGACGTTGAAGGAGTAAAAGCAGAGGATTGTCTATATGTTGATGATACTTTGGATGAAGCAGATGGGGCCAGATCAATGGGATTTACTTCCTTTCATATTGATAGAAAAGGTAATCAAAATAAAACAGAATGGACCATTTCTAATTTGAAAGAAATAATAGAATTTGTTGAATCGCAATGAATGTATATCGACTAATTCCTCTGGAAATCAGTAAACTTAGTCATGACAACACAAGATAATTAAACAAAGTTTATTTCAGAAATGAAGTAAACTTTTTAGATTTAAATATGATATAATTTGAATAAATAGAAATACATATTAAAATATATTACAAATTTACTATATGAGAAGAGAAGGATTGTATGAAACCAAATGACACATTAATGGTTGTTAAGGCAACTCATGAGAATATGAAAGATTTAGTGTCAAAATACTATTATAAGCAAAATCAAAACTCGTATTTAGCTAAAAATTTTACACTTGAAGCTTTAAACACAGATATAGGCTATCTTATCGATAAGGGATTAAGTTATGTTAGTATAGAAAATGAAGTTCCTGTTGGATATATTTTAGGCTATAAAGTAAAAGAATTATTTTTTAATAATCCAGGAGTTTATACGCCTGATTTTGCTGTATATTTTGAGAACAATCAAGTATTGTATAGGTTATTAGAAGTATACTATGAAAAAATGAAAAAACTTAATTTCACACATCATGCAATGACCTTTTTAACACCATTTCATGATGATTTTATCATTCAATTAGGATATGGATTAAGAGTCATAGATGGTGTTAGATTTCCTAAGAAATATATCATTAATGATTCTGAAATTTCAATAAAAGCTGCAGAAATTAGTGATTTCAATAACTTACTACCTATATTTAAAGAACACAATCTTTATATGAGTAGTAGCCCAATTTTCCTCGATGCTGAAGATCCTTCTGAAGAATTAAATGAGGTTTTAAAGGACGAGCATAAAATTGTTTTTAAAATACTATATAAGTTAGAAATAATTGGATTTTCAATCGTTGATAAAAAGTATGCTCCAGGAGGAAAATATTTTAAGGATAGTGAAACTTTAGGCGTAAAGGGAACTCACATTAAAAGAAAGTATCAAAACAAACAGATTGGAAGAAGATATATAGAATTACTAGATAACTACTGTGTAGATAACGGATATAATCGCTTAGCAGTTGACTTTGAAAGTATGAATTTACTTGCTGTTACATTTTGGAGGAAACATTATCATTTAAGTGCAAAAACATATGTTAAATATTTAGGTAAGTAATATATAAATTTTAAAAGAATTAGTTTGTTTATGCAGTGCATTTCATTCGAAAGATAAAGGCTTAGTATAGCTCTATATTAAAACGCGCTGTTTTTTTACTGTGAAATGTGATAAACTCAATAATTGTAAGATAAGGTGATTTTATCCATTATATTTAATTGTTAAAAATTTGCATAGATATACATAAATATTTTTTTCAGAAACAT
This sequence comes from Bacillota bacterium, assembly GCA_018818595.1. Classification (NCBI taxonomy): domain Bacteria; kingdom Bacillati; phylum Bacillota; species Bacillota bacterium. The sequence goes on along the minus strand of JAHIRM010000007.1, from coordinate 20,079 downwards.
ATGCAATCTTATGCAAGGTATAGTATAATGATTGAAAGTAAAGACGCCTCAAAGATTAAAAATTTAAAACTAAGGAGTGTTATAATGACAAATGCAATTGAAACTTATTCAATATCATTTTTGATATTACTCATCATTTTAATCAGTATAAGACGGCATAGTGAGAAATCTCACTTTGAAAATCTTTTGTTTACTGGAATTATTTTGATAAATATGACGCTTCTCATTTTTGATTTCATTCAACTTTGCGTAGACAAACAATCAGGAACCATGATGGTTTTTCTTAATAACTTCTCAAGTTTTATGTTTTACTGGATTGCGCCATTTTTAACCTTGCTTTGGCTTGATTATGTTGATTATTTTATTCATAAAGATAAATTGCGAATCAGAAAATTTCACAAGTTTCTTGCAGTCCCTATGCTTCTTTACGTTCTTTTATGTTTCTTAAGCATGTTTACCAATATATTCTTTTATGTGGATTCTTCGAACACTTACTCAAGAGGAAACTTTTATTTGTTATACCTGATAATTATGTATTCTTTTGTAGTTCTTTCAACTTATTACATTATAAAGTATCGAAAAAGATTTTCAAAATCAACTTATTATCCATTGTTATTATTCGCTGTACCACCAGCAATTGGCGGAATTATACAAGCTTTTTCCTATGGATTATTACTTGCTTGGCCTATGACCATGATTTCAGTGTTCATGGTGTTTGTCTTTGTTCAATCAAAACGAGCAAATACCGATTACTTAACGGATATATTCAATAAACGAGAATTTGATAATTATATAAATGTAATTTCAAAATCAAGAAAACACAATTACTATTTGGCAGGAATTTTTGCTGATTTAGATGGTTTTAAGATGATTAACGATAAATACGGGCATTATATTGGAGATTTAGTTTTAAAGGAAACTTCTTTTCTTTTAAAACAAAGTTTTGGCCCAGAGCATTTCATCGCCCGTTTGGGAGGGGATGAATTTGGTGTAATTTTTAAGCTTGAAAAACCTGAATTGTTAAATGTTCTCATTCAAAAACTAAATGATAATTTTGCTGATTTCAACGAGAATAAAAAGTTTCCTTTTGAAATTAAATTAAGTATTGGTTCGCAAGTATATGATGAAGCCATTCATGGAAGTGTTCAAGATTTTGTTAAAATATTAGATGAATTGATGTATGCTGAAAAACAGTAGTTTTAAGAGCGAGTTTAGTTATTAGATTCACTTTAGTCAAGTATTCTATGATTTAGTTGGATGTTAAATATTAAGTTTTATATCTCAAAATAAAAGGCCATCGAACGAAATAATTATCGTTTGATGACCTTTTTTACATACATGAAATTATTTGTTTTATATTAAAAGAATTCAAAATAGAAATAATAGGCTAGGCTTTAATTGCCCACCGAAGTTTAGCAGAGCGAGCTCGACTGTTAGAGTTTTGTTCTTCCATGGATGGGCGAATGGGGTCAGGTGCGATTGCACTATAAATACCCTCTCTAAAAAAATGCTGAAAAGATTTTTTTACGAGTCGATCTTCACCAGAATGAAATGAAAGTATTGCGATTTTTCCACCCTTTGAAAGAATCAAGGGAAGTTTTTCCAAAAATTCATATAATGATTCAAGTTCATGGTTAACATCAATTCTAAGCGCTTGAAAAGATCGTTGACACGATTTTTTAATTTCTTCATCTCTTATCGTTTGAGAAAGAAATATAAGAGCATTTTTGATTATTTTTTGAAGATGAGTAGTTGTCAATATATCGATACCTTTTCGATATTCAGATACAATTTCAAAAGCGATTTCTTTAGCGTATGGTTCATCAGAATTTTCTATAAGCATTCCTTGTATTTCGATTTGAGTCATTCCTTTTAGGCGAGCAGAAGCTGATATGCCTTTCTTTGGATTCATTCGCAAATCTAAAGGGCCCTCAGTTTTAAAGGAAAACCCTCTTTCAGGATTATCAATTTGCATGGAAGAAACACCTAAATCTGCTAATATAAATTGAAGTGGACCAGATTCTTTATATATTTCATCAATATGAGAAAAATTCATATGCTTAATCGTAAGAATAGTTTCATCGAATCCTAATTTGCTTAAACGTTCTAAAGTATGTGGCAATTCAATTGAATCGATATCAATTGCATATAAATGACCAGTATGGTTCAAACATTTTAGTATCTCCAGAGTATGGCCACCATAACCAAGTGTTGCGTCAAGTCCAATTTGCCCCGGCATAATTTGTAGTATTTCCAAAATTTCATTTACGCAGATGGGACGGTGCATTCCGGCAGGAGTATTTCCTTTTTGAATGACTTTTTCAATCGTATCTGTATATTTATCTGGTTGTAATTCTTTGTATTTAGCCTCAAATGACTTTGGATGAGTACCTTTATAACGAACACGTCTTTTGTGTTCTTGTTCTGAATTGTTCAAGGGTATACACCCACCTTATCTTATAATTAGTTTTTTATTTTTATACAAATCTTATGATACCTTAATTGCGATGTAAATGCAATCAATTGAGGATTATAGATTATGAAATGTCTACTAAATTCCGCGTTAAGCGTTTCAAATGAAATATAATTTAATATATTTTACATTAATCAATATTATTAAAAATTGATACTTTTCTTTTTTGACTGAGAGCCATTTACCTAATTCATTTAATGTAGTATAATTCAAACAACTACAACTTCATTAAATCATTTTGTGATTTGTAATTATTAAGTTCAAAAAAGACTCAAATATATTTTTAGGAAGTGAGGACAAAATGCCAACTAAGCCAAATATTGAGGCAACATCTCAAAAAATAAATGATTTAGATCAAACAGCAGAAAAGAAAGGCATGTCTTCCAAAAAAATCAGTTCAAAACCCGACGTTTTATTTTCTAAAGATATTCCAAAATCAAAAGAGAAAGAAATTAAAAATTTGATATATCATGATTCTTTAACTGGTTTAAATAACAGACAATTTTTTTTGGAAAATCTTTCCATTTTAGATTCTTTAGATAATCTTCCTCTTTCGATTATCGTAGGAGATATTAATTGTTTTAAACTTGTAAACGATTCTCTTGGTTATATTTATGGCAATAAATTATTAAAAACATTTGCCAAAATATTTCAAAACACTTGTCGTCCTTTTGATATTGTCGCAAGAATTGACAGCAATAAGTTCGTTTTTATATTACCAAAATTAGAAGAATCTTTAGCAATTAAAATGATAAAAATGATCACAATTCGAATTGAAAATGATCCAATAAATTTACTTAAGTCATCAATGACTTTTGGATGTAAAACAAAACAACTTGTAAAAGAAGACATTAATGAAATCATTGAATCTGCAGAAAATCAAATGTATCAACAAAAAGTGAATGAAAAAAATAATTTAGTGCGAGAAATGATTATCCAAATCATGTCTACGTTATATGATAGAAATCATCGAGAAAGATTACATTCACAAAAAGTTAGTGTGATTTGCGAAAAAATAGCAGTGTTTTTAGGATTAGATGTTCAAGAACGTCATGATTTAAAAATGGCAGCGTTAATGCATGATATAGGAAATATATACATAGATGAAAGCATCCTTCATAAAAGAGGAAAACTCACTCGAAAAGAATGGATTCAAATAAAAAAACATACTGAAGTAGGATATAGGATATTAATTTCTTCAAAGGAATTTTTAAAAATTGCAGATAGTATTTTACAACATCATGAAAAATGGGATGGAACGGGATATCCAAAAGGTTTAAAAGGAAAAGATATTTTATTGAATGCTCGTGTAATCGCAATCGCTGATGCTTATGAAGCTATGACTTCTGTAAGATCTTATCGCAAAAAGATGAGTAAACAAGAAGCGTTTGAAGAAATAAAACGCTGTTCTGGAACACAATTTGATCCAAAACTTGTAAGGCTTTTTATTAATCATTACTCAGAATAAAAGCAAACACAAAAATTTTAAATTATTAAGGAGTAAAAATGGAAGTTAAAATCATTACAGATGTCAATACAAAATCGAACATATGCAAGGTAGTATTAAATGATTTACATGAATGGTTTGGTATTGAAGAATCTAAAAAACAATACATCGAAATGGTTAAAAAATATGTATTTTTTGCTATGTATGAAAATGAAACTCCCGTTGCATTTTATTCGATTAAAGAAGAAAATATAAATACATTAGAGATGGTTGTTTTAGGTGTTTTAAAGAAATATCAGCATCAAGGAATTGGAACAAAATTACAAAAATCAGTAGAAGAATATGCTAAAAAAAATGGATATATAAATATAATTGTGTTAACGTTAGCATCAAAGCATAAAGATGTAGCATATGCCGCCACAAGAAAATTTTACTACAAACAAGGATTTGAAGATATCTACCAAAGCGATAAAATCTGGGATGAATTTAATCCATGTCAAATTATGTTGAAAAGACTTTAAAATAATTCAATCATTTTAATCTAAAACTCATAGATTAAAATGATTTTTTTATAGTTAATAGATAATTAAAATCAAAAAATAAGTTGTTTAATAAAGAATAAAAAAACAGAAATAATCACAAAAAAATCATAATAAGTATATTGACAGACATAGTACTTTCTGTTAAAGTGTTATGTGTGACATAGTAATGTTTTTTTAAAATTAATTTCTAGTCATTTCATCAAGATTTCGTTTTTGATGAGAAAGAGTATTAGTTAAAATATTGAATATAATCTTCACATTTTCCAAGGAGGAAAAAGCATGAAAATAGCTGTATTAACAGATTCTGCTGCGAATTTAGAACCTGAGTTTATCAAAAGACATACTAATCTATTTGTTATTCCATTAATGATTTTGGTTGATGAAAAGAGTTATCGTGATCAAGTTGAAATAACAGCACAAGAAGTGTATGAACAACTTGACTCTCATCAAATTTCTACTAGTTTACCAAACCCTGGGGATTTAAGTCTAGCCTTAGATGAAATGAAAGAAAAAGGATTTACAGATGTTATCGCCATCAATATTTCTTCTGGATTAAGTGGAACCTTTAATTCTTTTCGGTTGGCGTTTAAACGTGTAGAAGGATTAAATATTGTACACTATGATTCTAAAACGTTGGGTGGAGGGCTTGGGTGCTTAGTGGAGTATGCGCTTGAGTTGGTAAAGAAAAAAACACCGATTGAAAAAATTGTCCCCGCATTAGATCAACTTAGATACAAAGATAGCATAGCTTTTTATACTATTAATACTTTAAAGTATTTACGAAAAGGTGGAAGAATTGGAAAGGTAGAAGGAACCATTGGCGATATTTTACACATTAAACCAGTAATTACAGTAAATGATGAAGGTGTTTATGTTACGATGTCAAAAGCTTTTGGTTTAAACCGATCTTTAATCTCAATGAAAAATATTTTAGTAACTAAATTTGGAACAGATTTAATTGATTTGATTGTGCATTATGGCGATGATCCTGTTATGGCAGAAGAATTAGGAAACAAACTGAAAACAGTTTTGAATATTCGAAATCTTTCTATGTCTAGATTAACTCCCGTATTAGGAATCCATACTGGACCTAAAATGTTCGCATATGTAGCAAGAAGAGTAGCATAAGAAATTGATCTTTTACAAAAAGCAGAGTTAATCTGCTTTTTTTTAATAAAAAAAAGCCACTTGAAGTGGCTTTAATTGGTAGTAATAATTATTCGGTTTTTGTTTCTGATTCCACTTCAGGTAAATCAACAGTTTCTGTTTCTTCCTCTTCAGGAGATTCAACGGATAAACTTGATTCTTTGATAATGAAAATTAAATGTTCAGGATCATCAAGGATTTTAACTCCTTTTGGAACCGCGATATCTTTAATATAAATGGCGTCGTCCACATTCATGTTTTCTACATTAAATTCAAACTTAGAAACACCTTGGTCGGCTGAATATTCACATTCAACAGAAGAAATGGCCATTTGAACAAATAGTTTTCTTTTCTCAACTTCATCTTTTCCATGAATTACAAATGGAACACGAGATGAAATTATTTCATCTTTCGTAATGCAATGCAATTCAAAATGGATAATGTCATTTTGATTCATAGCATTTTTTTGAACATTTTTAATGTATACAATGAGTTTCTTTTTATTTAATGTAATGGGAAAAGTCATTGTTTTTCCATAGGTGCTTAAAGCTTCTTTAAAAACTTTATCTTCAACTTCAATCGATTCAGATTCGATTGATTTGCCATAGATTGCACCAGGAATCATTAAATCTTTTCTAACTTCCCTTAACGGTCTAGTTCTTAGATATACTTTCATTATTTTCTCCTTCTAGAGCTTTTTTATTATTATACCACGATTATGCAATATTGTCCATGTAACTCCTAGCAATCATTGTGTGTTTTTTTGAAAACAATTAATATATATTTTGATAAGAGAAGTAATAAAAAAAAAAAACATTCATTCAAAAAATTTTATAATTTTAATTTTAATTATGCTATACTATAACCGAATATGACACCTCGTTATTAAAAATAATTTCGCTTTTCTATAAATGAAAGAAGATTGTTTATGAAAAAAACTCTTGTGAAAATTAAGATAGAAATGAAACAAAACTTAGATAAATTACAATTTAAATCTTTGTTAAAATTTGTATCTGATTGTGTGTTTCATGTATTATATCTTTATGAAGAAAATTATCCAAATGATGTTAGGCCAAGAAAGGCTTTAGAAGCGACTGAACTTTTTATAAAAAATGAATTGAAGATAAAAGAAGCAAGAAATCTTTCGTTCTCCGCTCATAAAGCGGCAAGAGAAGCAAGCATTGCTGCAGCACGATATGTTGCACGAGCTGCAGGACATGCAGTAGCAACGATTCATGTTAAAGGACACGCAGTCTACGCTTTGTCGTATGCATTAACTGCAGTCTCTGATGATGAAATTAAATTAAAACAAGAAGAACTGTGGCAAGAAAAATGTCTGTTTGAATTGAGTCAACAATAATTTCATTATATTTTTTGAGATAAAAAAATTTCTGTTTTATGATTCTAATTATGTAATATTTATAAAAAGATAAAATAAAATAAAATAATAATTGTGTTTTACACAGTAATATGATAATCTATTATTGTGTAAAACACAGTAAGAGGTATGAGATGAAAAAATTACTACTAGAACATAAAGGAAAATTCATATTATATGTAATAGCATGTTTCCTTCCAGTTATTTCTCAATTAATGCAAATAGGAGTAGTAGCTCTCATTTTTGAAACAATTGAAAGAAATACCATGCAATTTTTTTGGATAGCTCTTGGATTATCTGTTTTATATTTAATTTTGAATGCAGTTTTATTTATTATTTCAAGAATGATGCGAATTGCCTATATGAGAGATGTATTATTGTCTTTACGAGAAAAGGCTTTCGATAAAATCATTCATATGAGTTACAAACAATTTAATAAGCAATCAAGAGATGTTTATGTATCTAATTTGATCAACGATATAAATACTTTCGAATCTTCTTTCTTTTTATCTTTGATTAACTTTATTTTTAGATGTGGGTTATATGTATCCGTTTTAGTAATATTGGCTTTTTTAAACTGGGTTATTGCGTTAATCATTCTTGGAGTTTCTGTTATGGTATTATTCATTTCGAAACTTTTTGAAAAAAAGACTGTTTCACTTCAAAAAGACGTATCCACTTCAAACGAAAAATTTACTGTCAATATTTCAAATATCTTTACAGGTCTTGAAATTTTAAAATTAAATAATATTGAAGATATATTTTTAAAGAAAAATAAAACTCAAATTTTAGATTTAGAAGGAAAGAAATTCAAATTTAATGTTTTTACTGCTTTACAAATGTATTCAAATATAACAATTGGCTATTTTGTATTAATGGGATTGCTTATCTATTTAATGTATCAAATTAAAACAGGAATTGGTTATGGGCAACTTGTATTAATTGTTCAGCTTTCTTCAAGCGCTATTTTTCCTCTTGTAAACATGCTTCCACTAGTGAATGTACTCAAATCATCAAAAGCTATATTTGAAAAAATTACAAATTCAGATGAACAAGTAAAAGAAGAGGATAACTTATTGCCATTTCATTTTCAAAACAGCATTAATTTAAATCAAGTTAGTTTTGCATATGATGCAAGTAATCCAATCTTTAAATCCATTAAATTTTCTTTGGAAAAAGGGAAAAAGCATTTAATTAAAGGACCAAGTGGATCTGGAAAAACAACCTTGTTTAAATTGTTATCTCATATTTTAGATGATTATGATGGTGTGATTGATGTGGATGGCATTAATATGAATCAAATATCAAGTAAATCCTTTAATGAAAAAGTTTCTTATGTATATCAGGATGTGTTTTTGTTTGAAGCGAGTTTAAAAGATAACATTTCTCTTTTCAAGTCTAATTCAGATGAAGAAGTACTTCAAGCGTGTAAAAAAGCGGGATTATCTGAATTTATTGATTCTCTTGAAAATGGAATTCATACGGTGATAAGTGAAAACGGAAAAAATTTATCTGGTGGAGAAAGACAAAGAGTATCTATTGCAAGAGCATTATGTAAGAAAGCGGAAATTTTATTTGTTGATGAAGCGACATCTGCACTGAATGATGAATTAGGTCGTCAAATCGAACAAACGTTACTTGATTTAGATGCAACTGTTATTTCGATAAGTCATAAATATTTTGATGGAATTACAAATCTATATGATGTGGTTCTAGAAATTAAAGATGGGTATATGTCTAAATATAGCGCAAAAGAATATTTTGCGGGGGCAAATCTATGAAAAAGAAAAAAACTTATTTTAAACATACTTATCTTACTGTATTTACTATGTTGATTGTCGCTTTTATTACATTTAAATTGTCTTTTGCACTTTATGATCTTGTAAATGCTGCTTTAGCAAGTGAATGGGATATGTTCTTTGTTTATGCAAAATCAGTGATTTTTTATGCAGTTATAATGATGCCTAGTAATCTACTATATGCGTATACAAAGGGGCGTGTCATTAAAACAATTATGGTCAAAATGAAAAAAGACTATATACAATCAGTATTTCATAAAAACATTAACGAATTTCAACATGATAATAATGCACTATATGTTTCTGCGTTAACAAATGATTTTAATTTAATTGAAAAAGATTATGTAGAACAAATCATCGTTTTACAGGAAGCATTAATCAATTTCGGAACATCCATATTAATCATCACAATTATTAGCCCAATTATACTTTTAATTGGAATCGGAATGATAATAATTAACGCATTAATTTCTGTTTTATCATCAAAACCAATTCAAAAGCACAACAAAGAACGAAGCGAAATGATGTCGAAATATGGGGGCTTTATTAAAGAAGTGCTTTCAGCATTCCATATTATTAAGACGAATAATTTAGAATCAAAAGTAACTCTTACGTATAATCAAGAAAGCAAGAAAGTTCAAGAAAAAAAATATGTTATCGATAAGATTATGTCCTTTATTTTTGCATTACAAAATATAAATTTTGGAATTACTTTTATTGGATTAATGTTTGTGGTTTCGTTTTTAACAATTAAAGGAATTATTCTCTTTTCTGGAGTTGTAGTAGTGGCGCAAAATATTGATAACATCATTGGACCTGTTTCCCAATTCTCTGAAGCGTTACCACGTATTTTTTCAGTGAAGGCAATATTTGTAAGAATTGATAACTCTCTAAAAAATCAAACAAATTACGAAGAAACAAAATCATTTGAGGGTTTACAACACTCAATTGAGTTTAAAAATGTATCGTTTGCATATGGAGATAATGTAGTATTAGAATCAGTAAATTTAAAATTTGAAAAAGGGAAAAAGTATTTAGTGATTGGACCAAGTGGTGGAGGGAAATCTACTGTTTTACGGTTATTAAGAAAATACTTTAATCCTCAAAGCGGAAATATTTTAGTAGATGGTATGGAATTAAAAGATATTTTTAAAATGGATTATTTCTCAAAGATTGCTAACATTGAGCAACAAATTTTCTTATTTGAAGACACATTAAAGAATAATCTTGCTCTTTACAAAGATTATTCCGATGATGAAATTTGGGATGCAATTGATCGAGCAGGATTGCACGACTTTGTAAGTTTACATCCTGACGGATTGAACCGAGTTATTTTAGATAATGGCAAAAACGTTTCTGGGGGAGAAAAGAGTAGAATTGCAATTGCAAGAGGATTGCTTAACAAAGCTGATATTATCTTTTTTGATGAAGCATTTGCTTCACTTGATAGAGAAAAAGTTTTAGCAATAGAAAACAGTCTCTTTGAATTAAAAGGTGTAACCATTGTAAACGTAAGTCACGTTATTTTAGAAGAAAATAAAAATAAATATGATGAAATTGTTTTAGTAAAAAATACGCAAATAAGCTCAGTTTCCTCGCAGGCAATTTTATAAAAAATCATCTATGCTTTGTGTTTATTTAAATAGTTTCCAATGGATGAACAATCAAAAAAAACGATGCAATGTTGCATTGTTTTTTTTAGAATCAATTGGAAAAAGCTATTAAATATGATATGATTTATGGTAATGTTAAATTTTATTCGAGGATAATCCATGTGAAGACAGAACAATCATTTCAAACCAAAATTTCTTTTATCTTTTTGTTTTTAGGATATTCTATTTTTGGGTTTAGTATTATGTTTTCAAAGATTGCTTTGAATTTAACGTCTCCTTTTGTACTTATAGGTGCTCGTTTTGGAGTAGCTTTTCTCATATTAAATATCTTACTCATTTTTAGAAAGAAGAAACTACATTTTAAAGGCAAAAAATTATACAATATTTTTCTTTTAGGTTTGGTTCAACCTGTTTTATACTTTATTTGTGAAAGTTATGGAATTACGATGCTTCAAACTTCTTTTGTGGGAATCATTCTGGCGTTAATTCCAATCACAAGTTTTGTATTTGGTTTTTTTTATCTAAAAGAAAAAGTAAAACCCATTCAAATTGTTTTTGCAATTATTGCAATTTTAGGTGTTTGTTTAACAACCATAGGTCAATCAGAAGGACAATTTAGTTGGATTGGGTTTGTCCTAATACTTGGTGCAGTAATTTCAGCTGCAATGTTTAATGTCCTTTCTAGAAAAATAGCAACTGAATTTTCAGCTTTTGAAAGAACATACATCATGTTTTTTATTGGGTTTATCACGTTTGTGCCAATAGGACTTATTGAAAGCATCGGTTCATTTCAGGAATTGATTATCATTCCTTTTCAAAACGTTCAGTTTTGGATATCGGTTGTATTTCTAGCAGGATTATCTTCTGTATTAGCCTTTTTAATGATAAACTATGCCATGACTCATCTTGAGGTCGCAAAAGCAGCCATATTTGCAAATTTAACAACTGTCATTGCCATTCTTGCAGGAGTATTATTTTTAGATGAACATTTTGGGATATTTCAAATAATTGGATCTTGTATCATTGTCCTTTCAGTATATGGAGTAAATCGTTTTTCAAAAAAAAAGAGAACTTCTCTAAATAGAAAAGCCTCATTTTAGTAAGAATCAATCATTAAAAACTTAATATGTCTTTTTTGATTTTTGATTCTTGTTCGATGTAGAATCATTTGTAGTTGGACTTGTGGGGGCAGAAGAAACAGATGCTTTGTTTTTTATATTATTTTGTGCACTAGTTTTCTTCTTATTGTTTTTGTCATTATGACGTTTGTCGTTTTTATCCACTGAAATCACTCCTCCTTAACAGAAGCTTTTAATTCTTAAAAAATAAAAAAAAATCAAATTGAAAAATCGATTAAAATTTTTAAAAACAAACAGAAATTAAACGAGTTTCAATCTCATTTCTATTATAAACTATTTTGATAATTTAATCTCGAATTATGAAAATAATTTACTTAATTTTTTATGAAATGATATATACAAGTCAAAAGGGGACAATCCATGGGGAAATTTTTGCAAAATTTAAGATGGTATCGTTTGGATAATGCTGCTAAAATTTATCCTGTTTTAACTACGGAAAGATATACTCATGTATTTCGAGTTGCGGCTACTCTAAAAAATGATATAAATCCAGAAATTTTAAAACAAGCTATTTTAGATTGTAAAAATAGATTCCCAACTTTTTTTGTAAGGATGAAACATGGCATTTTTTGGTATTACTTTGAACCAAATCCAATGGATCCTATTATAAAAGAAGAAAATTCAATTGTTTGTGAAAAAATCAATACTCATAAAAATAATCATTATTTCTTTACATTTTTTTATTATCGAGAAAGAATTAGTTTAGAAGTGTTTCACGCATTATGTGATGGAGGAGCTGCTATTATCTTTTTAAAAGCAGTTATATTTCAATATTTAGGATTATTAGGACATGATTTAGACAACAGTGAAGATATTTTTACCATTGGAGAAATCCCTTCTTATAAAGAAGCAGAAGATAGCTATGAAGTTAATTTTACTGAAACAAAAACAATTAAGAATAAAGTGCCTGATGCTTATTTAATCAAAGCAAAACGATTTCCTTATCCAGGATGTGGCATCATTGATTCGAAAATTGAAACAGACGAATTACTTAAACTCGCTAAGGCTAAAAAAGTTAGTTTATCACAATATATTAGTGCAGTTCTTATTTATGCAACTATTCTTACTGGGGATTTAAATAAATTACAAAAGATGCCTATAAATATATGTATTCCAATTAATTTAAGACCACTGTATCATTCCGAAACATTAAAAAATTTTTCACTGTACATTCATAGTATTTACTATATGAAGGATAACCCCCCAGATTTTGATGATATCTTATTAAAAGTAAAAAGTGATTTTATGAGAGAAATGGATCCTATTAAAATTCAAAGCAAAATCAATAGCAATGTAAAAATCGTTAAAAATTTTCTGGTTCGTATTTGTCCCTTGCCACTTAAAAAGATTCTGTTTAAAATTGGATACTCCGTATACGGGAAGAAGCCAACCACAATTACTTTTACAAATTTTGGAGAAATAAAAGTTCCAAATTCGATGATTCCATTTATTGATTCCTTTACATTTAATTTAGGGTCAGGCTCAAAACCTGCGGTTGCGATTAATTCGTTTCAAGGATATTCTTCCATCATCTTTTCACGGGCCATAATAAATACAGAATTAGAAAGAACTTTTTTTGCATTTCTTTCGCAGCAAGGAATTAAAATTTTGATTAAAACAAATCGTTGGGAAAGTTATTTAAATCCGTCTATTTCGTTTAATAAATAGAAATTAACCATCAAAATATTTTTTTAAGGAGAAGTAAATGAACTCAAATTTAATTTATAATCCAACAATTTTGTGGTTACTATCAGGAGATAAAGCTATCGCTTATCAAGTGAAAAGAGATCTATTAGATTTTAGTGAAGAAGAATTAACGACACTAAAAAATGAATTGCCAAGTGTTGGATGGATTCAAAAACTCATTCACTTAAGAAACGATGACACTTTTATGTGGGGAGAAGGTATCTATTCTCCCAAATGGATATCAACTCATTATACACTTCTTGAACTTCTTAATATGGGTGTGGATGCTACATCGCCATTTTTTAAAGATAGTAGCGAATTGCTTCTAAACTCTATGTGGGAAAATAAAGGTAAAGTAAGAGCAAATCATTATCAAGATATGTGTGTTTGTGCAATGATTCTATCTATTACAACAAACGCTCATCTTTATTCAACTAAATTATTTGAAATTGTTGATTATATTTTACTTCATCAGTATGTAGATGGAGGGTGGAATTGTGCTTGGCAAAAAAAAGATATTCATAGCTCTTTGCATACTACGATTTGTGTACTTGAAGCATTTCGTGATTATGAAGCGTGCGGATATACTTATCGACTAGATGAAATAAAAGAATGTGTTCCAAAAGGAATTGAATTTATGCTTCGAAAAAAATTATTTCGATCAGAAAGAACAAAAGAGATAATTCACCCTTCCATGTTAATGTTGTCTTACCCAAGTCGTTGGTTTTACAATACGCTTAGAGCTTTAGAATATTTAGCATCTATTCATTTTCCTTATGATATTCGATTGAAAGAAGCACTTATACGATTGCTAGAGAAAAAAAACGATAATAACCGTTGGCTTCTTCAAAATAATAGAGTAAATAAAATTCATTTTGTAATGGAAAAACAAGGGAAAGAAAGTCGTTGGAATACTTTAAGAATTCTTCGAATATTTAAGTGGTTTATTCCAGAAGAATATGAACTAATTACACAATAAAAAAAAGAAATTAGAGATGATTCATCTAGTTTCTTTTTTATAACATGAGATAATGATAATTAATAATTTATTCTACTAGTTTTTTTTCTTCTACTGTCAGATCTAACTTTTCAGCTGGTGTTTTTGGTTCTTTGTCTGCTGGTTTTTCTTCTTCAACAACGGGGGCCTTTTCTTCAACAATTGGAGCTATTTCTTCAACAATTGGAGCTTTCTCTTCAACAACAGGAGCCTTTTCTTCAACAATTGGAGCTATCTCTTCAACGGCCGGTTTTTGGTCTTCTATGACAGAGGATTGGTTTATTATCACTGGTTTAATGATGTATTTTTTTAGAATATGAGATACCATATCTTCTTTAAAATACATAAACCACATCAACCCAATTAATAGCAGTTCAAATACTAGACTAAATCCTACACTTGCCTCAGGAAGTCCTACAAGATATAGTAATAAACCGTAAACATAAATTAAACTACTTATAATTACTTGACCTAATAGAATTTTTTTTGCCATTTTATCTTTTGAAATTAATACAAAATAGAAATAAATGAGTATTGTTACGAAGAAAAGAATGCAATAAAAAGTAGCTCCAGGCAATTGGTTTAATGATACATGGTTATTTACAAGCATTGAACCAACAATGTATGGTATAAATAAACCAATAAAAAACAAAAACGCAATTGTAATACGAATCATAACAAATATAAATTTTTGTTTGTCGTTTTTCATCATGTTTAAGAATGAATTCTTAAGATTTTTCATTTTCTTGCTCCTTTTTTATAATAATTAAGTTCATAATACCAAAAAATAATAAACATGTAAACATCATAAAAAAAAATACTTTATTTATCAAAACAAATTTTAATTTTTCCAACTATATTTACCAAAGAAAAAAAATATAGTATAATTTATCATACAAGAACGAAATGGAATTATTCATGATGCAACAGAGCCATTCTTTATATCATTCCCCTATATCTTATGACATTCAGGAAGGACATGAACCAATGACTAACATATTGCATAAAATGAAGCGAAAATTTATAATACCAGTCATTTTCATCGTATTATTGATTATCTCTTTTACAATCGAACCTCTCGATGAGATGTTCCTTGGATATCGACGCATTTTAACAAGTCCTTCCGTGTTACTATCGGATTACTTGTTTATTGGAGGATTAGCCGCAACTCTCTTTAATGTATTAATGACAACAGGGCTAAATCTCATTCTTTTAAAATGGATGAAAGTCGAAATTACAGGGTCCGTTTTTGCTTGCTTACTTACCATAGCAGGATTTGCTTTTTTTGGCAAGAATTTATATAATGCCCTTCCAATGTATTTTGGAATTTTTTTATTCACAAAAGCCACTAAAACAAAATGTAAAGATCATGTTCTTGTATTTTTACTTTCATCAGGTATCTCACCTATTGTTAGTTTTTTAATTTTTGGAGCTGGATTGACATTGTCAACAGGGATTATACTTGGTGTAAGTATAGGAATTGTGATTGGCTTTATTTTGCCAGCTTTTAATATGTTTGCAATGAAATTTCACCAAGGATATAACTTGTACAATACAGGTTTTTCTATGGGTGTTATTTCGATGTTTTTAACAGGAATACTTGGATCATTTGATATTGATATACTAAGAGGTTCTGAATTAAATAATAGTTATCATCAAGTGCTATTAATATCGACAATTGTGATTTCGAGTCTTTTTATTTTATTTGCATTTTTAGAGAATCCAAAAGTCGTGAAACAATATCCTAAAATACTCCAAAGATCAGGTAGATTGTTAACTGATTTTGTGAAAGATTCTGGGACAGATGCCACATTATTGAATATTGGGATCATGGGATTGTTATGTGTTGTTTTAATACTTTGTACAGGAATTTTAATAAACGGACCTGTCATGGGAGCTATTCTAACTATTCTTGGGTTTGCTGCGTTTGGAAAGCATCCTCTCAATTCAATTCCTGTGATTATAGGCGCTATTTTAGCAATAGAGCTTACTCCGTTGGAATGGACCATTGGGCCAACACTTTCTGTTTTATTTGTTACAGGATTAGCCCCAATTGCTGGTCAATTTGGAATTATTCCTGGGATTCTCGCAGGGTTTATTCATTTGTTAATCACTCCATTGGCATTGGAATTTCAAGGAGGATTTGATTTATACAACAACGGATTTGCAGCAGGGTTTGTCGCCAGTGTTTTAGCACCCATTTTTCATATTTTTCTAAAATCAAAAGACGAAACTGGAACTTGGAGTCATGTGATAAATCTTATTAAAAAATAAAATAAACCATTAAATGAGGAGTGTATTAAATTGAAAGTAGAAATTGAAAAATATCCTTTAATTCATCCAGCAACCATTGTACTTATTGGAACAAGTCATGAAAATGTCATTAACTTTACAACCATAGGAGACATAGCCATTGCAGGAATTAATCCTCCATTAATTATGATTAGTATCAATGAAAATCATCTTGCATCAACTCATATTGATGAAACAAGTACATTTTCAATTAATGTTCCTACAACTAATTTGCTTGAATTTGTGGATTATTGCGGAATATATACCGGAAAAGTAGAGGATAAATCTAAAAATACTCAATTTGAAATTGTCGATAATGTCCCCATTATTACGCTATCTCCTATTTCTTTGATAGCCAAAGTTTTATCTCGTCAACAAATTTCACAAAGAGTGATTTATCTTTGTGAAATTATAAAAACTTTAGTAGATGAATCTATCTATAAAAATCAAACATTGAATCTTTCAGAGGTTAAAACAATTTTATATGGATTAGATAATCAATATTATGAACTAGGGAAAGCAATTGGAATCGGATATAAAATTGGTATTAAAAAGATTTAAAACTCGAAATATGTTGTTTAGAATCTTAATAGAATAGTGTATAATTGGTATACTATTGAATTTTGAAGTAAGAATTAACCAATTTTTACTAAGTTACGGAGGATGCAAATGAACGATCGAATATTACTAGATGTACACGAAAAGCCTAAAAGTATTATTGCATGGATTTTTATGAGTTTGCAACATGTATTTGCAATGTTCGGAGCTACTGTTTTAGTTCCAATTTTAACAGGATTACCAGTTGGCGTTACTTTAATCGCTAGCGGTGTAGGAACTTTGATTTATATTTTCTTTACAAAAGCAAAATCTCCAGTATTTTTAGGAAGTAGCTTTGCTTTTATTCTTGCGATTCAAGCATCCACAGTTACTAATTTAGATGGATCTAAAGATTTTAGTGCTGCATATTTTGGATTAATGGCAGTAGGTATCATTTATGTAATCGTTGGAATCATTATTAAATTCGTTGGAAATGATTGGATAAAACGCTTATTACCACCAGTAGTCGTTGGACCAATGATCATGATTATAGGATTGGTTTTAGCACCGGTTGCTATTAATAGTGCTGGACTTAATGGGTCTTCAGGTTTTGAAGCCCCAGTTATTGCATTAATAACATTTGTAACTGTAATTATTATTAGTATTTATACAAAAGGTCTAGTGAAGATAATTCCGTTTTTGATAGCGATTATTATAGGGTATATCTCTTCTCTATTATTAGGAGTTGTGAATCTTTCTACAGTCTTTTCAGGAGTCGCATTTTTTCAAATTCCTGAATTTCATTTTGTAGGAACATATGCAATGAATTTATCTGCGGTATTAATGTTTACTCCGATTGCTTTTGTAACCATTGCAGAGCATATTGGAAATCATACAGTACTTGGACAAGTAATTGGAAGAGATTTAATTAAAGATCCTGGATTAGATAATACGTTGCTAGGCGATGGAATTGCAACATTTGTTAGTGCTGCTATGGGTGGACCTGCAAATACGACTTATGGTGAAAATACTGGCGTAGTTGCAATGACAAAAGTAGCAAGTGTTTGGGTGACAGGACTTGCAGCAATCTTTGCAATTATGCTTGGATTTTTTGGGTATATTCAAGCTTTTATATTAAGCATTCCTAATGGAGTTTTAGGAGGAATGACGATCGTTTTATATGGATTAATCGCCGCTAATGGTGTAAAAGTATTAGTAGAAGAAAAAGTTGATTTATCGAGTATGAAGAATCTAATTATTGTAGGAGCAATGCTTGTCATTGGACTTGGACAAGCATCGATTCAATTAAATGACAGTGTTTCTTTGAGTGGAATGAGTTTAGCTGCACTCGTAGGAATTCTTTTAAATGTCATTTTAAACCCACAAAAATCCATTAAAATTGAAAAAGAGAATTAATATCAATTTTTAATAAAATAATTAGGAAGTGATAATATGTTTAAAAAAACAACAATCTGTATTTTGATTTTATTGCTTTTAGGGTGTCAAAGTAATATCGATTCAACTACAACAGTTGACAAAACAACGGTTTTTGGATTAGAAGAACCTACTTTAACTCCAGAAATATTCGCACCCGATATTATTTCTACTTTGGAAACATTAGAATTTGCAGGGACCTTTTCTCCTGATTTTACTTATTTTTTCTTTACTAGAAGAAATGCAGAAGGAATAAATCGTCTTTTCTACACAGAATATATAAACGAAAACTGGATTCAACCTGTCTTATCTCCTATTAGTCAGGATGTGGCAGAATTTGAACCATTTATTACTCCAGATGGAAAGTATTTGTATTTTGGTTCTAAAAGAGATAATCATGATGAGTTTGTCATTTATCGCAGCGAATTTACAGATGGAGTTTGGCAAGAACCAATCTACTTAGAAAATGAATTAAATGATGGATTTGCAATGTATATAAGTGTTAGCTTAAATGGCAATATCTATTACACCGCAAGTAATGGAATTAGAGTCATGAGATATGTAGATGAAGAGTACCTTCCAAGTGAAAGCACTGGAATTTATGGAGCTCATCCCTACATTGCACCAGATGAATCTTATATGTTATTTGATAATAGTGGAGGGTATAATCTTTTAACATCCATTTATATTTCATATAATGTGGATGGAGAGTTTCAAAGTGCTATTAAACTAGGTGAAGAAATTAATAATGCAGATAATATTCAACTTTGCGCTTCGGTATCTCCAGATGGAGCTTATTTGTTTTTTTGTAGAGTCATAGAAGATTTGTTTGATATTTACTGGGTAAGTGCGGATTATTTAAATGATTACCAAATGAATAATTAATATATAAATTTTTAAGAACAACGTTGTATTTTTGATGTTTAAATCAAAATACGATGTTTTTTTTAATTGAATATATAATGTTAAAAAAATATATGCTATAATTTAATAAAAATAAAAGGGGGATTTATTGTGGAAGAGTTCAAACAATTATGGATCAGATGGAATGATTTTTCAGGAAAATCAACTGTCAAAGAATACTGGATGGCAATGTTGTTTAATTTTGGAATTGGTTTGATTTTATTTTTATTAGGATTGTTTGGAGCTTTTTTTAATTGGGTAACTTACATTTATTATTTGGCAATTCTTGTGCCTTCAATCGCAATTGCAATTCGTAGAATGCATGATACGAAAAGAAGCGGATGGTATTTACTATGGGGGTTTCTTCCTATAGTTGGAACCATTATGGTTATTATCGCTTTGATTGAGGCATCAAAAGAATAAAAATTAATTAAATTATTTCAATTGATGTTCAAGAAAATGTTTTTTGGGTTTAAGAAGCAAGAAAAATGTAATTATAAATAATTATTGACATATGTTCAAAATGATATTATAATCAACTTAACTAATGATTAAGCAACCGGTAAGTATGTCAAGAGGTAAAAATAAAAAAAATCACTAATAAGTGATTAAAATCTCATCATCAAGACATACTTAAAAAAGGTTAAATTGGATTTGAAGATATTCAGATATTACTTATAGAGTCTATTGGTA
>JAHIRM010000006.1 GCA_018818595.1 Bacillota bacterium | reverse complement strand
TACCAATAGACTCTATAAGTAATATCTGAATATCTTCAAATCCAATTTAACCTTTTTTAAGTATGTCTTGATGATGAGATTTTAATCACTTATTAGTGATTTTTTTTATTTTTACCTCTTGACATACTTACCGGTTGCTTACATCTTTAAATAACAAATTAGGTTCATTTAGAATAAACCTAATATTACAGAAATTTGAACGCAACTTCAATTTTCTCTTATCTGTTATTTATATTATATCATACATTAGTATAAATTACAGGTCATAAATTAACCAAAAGAAAAAGCCCAAAAGGGCTTTTGTTATAAGATTTATCTCATAAGTTCCAATTTCTTGTGGTAGGCCTCGCTATAACTTTTTTAAGTGTGGCTTATTATAATTCTTCAATATAATCCTGTCTAGCATAGATAACTCTAACTATTTCAATCAAGTTTAGAACTTCATTATGCAGATAAATAACTAGAAAATTATCTACAACACATTTTCTTAGATTTTTGATGATTAGCTGTTCGTTTTCCATAGTGGGATATGCTTGTGGAAATTGTGATAGTTCATTGAATTTTTTCTCAAACCTTAAAATCAAATTCATTGCTGCCTCGGGATTAGTTAATTCAATTGAGACGTAGCGAATGATATTCTCAAGATCATCATTTGCTTTCGGAAAAAGTATGTAATTATTTACCATACTTCGATTTCATTTCGTTGATAAACATTGGCCCATCAACTTTTCTAGAGTTATGATTTATGTCCTTTAAGGAATCATTTATCAACTCAATTACTTGATTCTTAGCAATTTCTCTCTCGTAGACTTCTATACTCATAATGACCATAGAACCATATCCGTTTTTAGTTACAAATACAGGTTCGTTGCTTTCTTCAACATACTTTGAAATAGTGGCAGTATTCTTGAGTTCTCTAATCGGTATAATACGTGGCATATTACATCCCCCTTTATTTATTGTGGCTTTATTATACCATAATTACGGCAAACTCAATAGCGATTTTTGAAATTTTAAAAATTTGTTGTGAATTGATTGAGTACCTCCAGATGCTTAATATTTTCATTTTATATCAACAATTCTTTAATGTATATCGGCAAATAGTCATCTGGATCAACCTTCCCACTGTCTGAAAATCTAATTGCTTTCCAAAAGCGAACCCCCGTTATAGAATCGGGGGTTAAATAAATAAAATTAGCACTATCAGTTTTCAATACAGATTCAATATAATTGAAACCTGTTCTACC
Source organism: Bacillota bacterium (assembly GCA_018818595.1). Classification (NCBI taxonomy): domain Bacteria; kingdom Bacillati; phylum Bacillota; species Bacillota bacterium. Next base: position 21,432 of record JAHIRM010000006.1, on the reverse strand, counting down.
GAACCCCTTTCTTCTTTGTTCAGGGATGATATAAAAACCCATAATATAACCATACCCAGGATCAATTATCCCTTGAATTCCTCCGAAAATCAACAGCATAATTTACAATTCCTACACACATGCCATTTAAATAACAAAGTTCGAAGTGCATAGTCGTTCTAATCCCTTGAACATTAATTCGTCGTATCAAGTTATCATTAATTTTATCCAAATCCACTTCTTTACTGTTTTATTTACGATAGAATTATCATAGATAAAGAAAAAGATGTTAGTAAACACAAAAAAAGCTTTGTGGTTACTAACATCTTATCATTCCATTAATTATCTATGATTTATTTTGTGTATTTTAAATTGATTGATTCTTTAACTTTATTACTTTATTAAGTCTCTAATGTTTCTCATTTCTTTTAATGGGTCTGTATACCAATTAGAAGCAAAAACTCTATATAATTTCCAGTTTCTTGCTTTTAAATATTTTTCTTGATGCACTAAATCTCTTCTAGAGTTTGCAGTTTTTACTTCATCAACATCACAAATGATTCCAAGTTTATACGATAAAGTCTCTTTATCGTATACCGCTAAACTAATACTATATTTGCCAATTCCTATGGACGTCTTTACTGTATAGTTGTTTCGTTCCAATCGTTGTTTGATATCTAGTACTAAATCCGATAAGATTTCTCCTGCATTATTAGAACTTTCAGAATGCAATTGATTTAGAACTTCTCTTGCTAATTCAGGTTTCTTATTTGAGATATAGTAACAATACCTCATGTAATCTTTAAGCATTTTTGGTCCAGTACTTTTTAGGTCATCTACTTTTAATTCTTCTGGAAATAACGAAGAAACAAAATAGATTTTTTGTTTGGCTCTACTGATGGCAACGTTTAACCGGTTTTGCCCTCCATCATTGTTAAGCCAGCCAAATCTTCTTCTTACAAAACCATAAATATCTCTTGCATACCCCATGGAGAAAATAATAATATCTCTTTCATCTCCTTGAACATTTTCGATGTTTTTGACAAATAAGCTTTTATCTTCTTTGTCTTCCATTCTGAAAAGTTCATTTTCAAATTGTCTTTGATAGGATCCTTGTTTTAACAATTCATCATCAATATAATTTTCAATCAAATCTCTTTGAGTACTATTAAAGGTGATAACGCCGATCGTTTCATTGTTTTCACGTTCTTTAAAGATTTTTCGTAACAGTTTAATAACCGCTTTTGCTTCTTCTACATTTCTTCTGTTATCAAAGATACCATCTTTCACATAAACATATTCAATCGGTGGTTTTTTACTTTGTGTTTGATTTGGAGAAACAATCAGTTTCCCCTCATAAAAAGCATAATTCGAAAAAGCGATTAATTCTTCATAAGTGGAGCGATAATGATAATTTAAAATGGTTTCATTGTATTTATAACGAGCCAAATCCAGTAAACTTTTTGCGTCCATTGAAATATCTTTTAAGTCTTCCTCTTCAAAGAGTTCATCCTCATCTTCTAAACGACCAATTCCTAAAGAGGAAGGTCTAAGTTGCTTTGTATCTCCTGCAATCACAACTTTTTTAGCACGATAAATTGCAGGAATTCCTTTTTCAACATACATTTGTGATGCTTCATCAAAAATAACTAAATCAAACATTCCATAAACCAAAGGAACAATGGCACTTACGACTTCTGGAGTCATCATCCAAATTCGAATATGATTCATTAGTTCTAATTGATATTTATCTATAAAGGATTTAATACTTAATTTACGAGCACTATCTAACATACGCTTAATATCCATAATTCGTTTTGTATTCGAAAAATTAAGTGCATATTTAAACAATTCCATTTCAAACGATTCAATGGTTACATGTTTCTTTTCTTCCATTAAACGATTCAGTTCTTCCACTTTTTCTTGGTATTTTTCTAAGATATATAAATACTTTTGATTTTTCGCCTTGAAGTCTTCTAAATACCCTGTGAAAAACGCATCAAAGAGGTAGTGACGATGTTTTGCAATATCTGCGATATCTTTTACTGCAGGGTGATGAAGAAGCATGTCAAGGAATTTCACTTCGTTTTCTGTTAGTAGTTCGTGTTTGGTTTTTAATTTATCGAGATTATTTAAATTTTCACTCACATATTCATGAAATGTTCCATCGGTTAATAACATTCTAAAATATTTTCGGTTATAGGATTTTTTCTTCGTTAAGAAAAAAATCCTTTTTTCATTGTTTTGTAAAAACTTTCTTTTCAAAGCTCTTTTTGTAAAGAACCATGCTTTTTGATGTTTTTCTTTATAAATCAAATAATCGGCATTGAACTGTTCGAATTCAATTTTATTACTTCTACTTATTTTTGTTTCAAGTTTAAAAAGAAGTGGATAATCATGACTTATTTTCTCAAACGCCATATAATCTTTTAAATGATTGTATTTATCAAACGTATTTTCAATTGATATTAATTCCTTAAATACTGGTTTTACAAAAACATGTTTAAACATCTGATGAACTTTCTTAGGAGTGAGATCGTTTATCACATCTTTATCTTTTACATATCTTGTATATAACTTATGAATTGGAACATCCTGAATACTTTGGTTATAAAGCAAATCAATGGATTTATCTAGTGTTTCTAATATTTCATTGATTTCTTCTTCTAGCTTGAATACATCATTGTTTATGGTCCGTTGAGGAGGGGTTGGGTTTATAAATTCTTTTAGTTTTTGGTAAAAGTCTTGTTTGTTTTCTGAATCATCGATAAATAGAGCATATTTAGAAGCGCTTTTTAATCTTGAGTAAATGACGTCTAAAGCTACTTTCTTTTCACTTACAACGAGTACATTTTCGCCCTTTAAAATGCTTGCGGCAATTAAGCTAGTTATTGTCTGACTTTTGCCAGTTCCCGGAGGTCCCCAGATGACTAGTTTTTGTTCTTTATTTACAAGATCAATGACTTTTTCCTGTGCATAATTCATATCATTGATATAAGATAATCTTGATTCATCTACTGGATCGTTTGCGATTCGATAGTTGACATCTTTTTCTTTGGTATATAAATTTGTTTCATCGATTAAGCCACTCAAAAGATCGTTGTATTTATTTGAATCCAGGATGAAACTCATATCTTTTTGTATCATAGAGGAGTAGAGTTTATACTTTCCAAGCGTAATATATTCCTTTACTTCAAAAACACCTTTCCTACGATGTTTTGTGAAGTCGTCTTTTTGTTCGTTTTTATAAGGACAATACATAAAGCTTGTTTTTGTATCTTTAATATTTATTCCATTACTACTATAATAGGGAATGACAACGTCTTTCAAGATTTCTTGGCTAAACGAAGGAATAAATGGTGCGTTTGAGTCGACATCATTTTTTTCCATTTTTGACGTCGCTAGTAATAAATCCCGGTTAAAAATGATGTCTTTGTCTTTATCCTTTTTAATGGAGAATTCTCTTTTGTTTCTCGTAAGTTTTACAGGGAAATAGAGTAAAGGTGCTTTAATAGCGAAATCATCTTGTTTAAAAACACCTTCAATATAAGGATAAGCAATATACAAATCATAAGATCCTGTTTCTTTTTCACTCATGTTTGTTTCTCTATATAACGTTGTAATATGACTCTCTAAAGCATCTTGGTTTGAAGTGGGTTGAATCATTAACCTAAGTGTTGAAACACGCTTAGTTGTCAAAAATTCAATTAATTCAGACTTGTTATCTAACAAAGATAAATCAAAACTATTTTTTTTAGTGATCTTTCCCATGTATAAGTTTGGGTTTCGTCTTGAAATATTGGTTAAACGATCTTTATAGTGATCTAATACTTTAAATGCACTTTTCGAAACTAGAACTTCTTTTACTGATTCGTTTTGGTATTTAAGAATCACTTGTAAAAAGCGCATGGAGTATTCATCCATAAAAGCATTCCCAATACCAGATATTGCTAAAAAATCACTTACTTTAAGTGGCTTTTTCTTCGATATTTCTTCAAGTACATTATCCGTACATACCATGGGCGTTTTCCCTGTGCGTAGGTTCTCTTCTTCTTTGATTTGATCTCTTAGTAAATCAAGAGACTCCAACAATCTATTTTTTTTCAGTGCCATATTTACACCTCAACTAATGCTACATATAGTTTATCACTATTGTGTCAAATAGCAAATTAAAAACTTTCTCATATAAAAATCCAATTCGTACACGAATTGGATTTAAATAATAGATACTGTATTGATTGTCGCCTTATTTTCTTATCCCCAAATTACAGGACAAATGTCAGGGTTCCAATCAAAAGACCATCCACTTGGTAGAGTAGTTGCCTCAACATGAATGGTTAAACTATCGCAATTATCAAATGCATAGGCTCCAATACTCGTCACACTCAAAGGAATTGTAATACTGACTAAATTGACGCAATCTAAAAATGCAAGATTGCTGATGCTTATCAGATTTGAAGGAAAAGTAAGATTCGTTAACCCGTTGCAAAAAGCAAATGAAAGAAAGCCAATGCTTTCCACACCATCAGGAATCGTTACAGTCGTTAAATTCTCACAAGAATAAAACGCATAATCTTCGATACTCGTGACACTTGAAGGAATGACATATGATGTTTCTGTTTTTCCTTTAGGATAGATCATAATTATTGTTTTTTGTTTGTTAAACAAAACACCGTTTTCAGATGAATAATTAGGATTTGCTCCGTCAACTGTAATACTCGTTAAGCTTGAGCAATTAGCAAATGAATCCAAACCAATGCTTGTCACATTCTCATGAATCGTAACACTTGTTAAATGAATGGCATTTCTAAATGCATTTTCATTAATGGTGGTAACGCTTGATGGAATTGTATAGGTAAGCTCTGCTTTGTTTGAAGGATAGTATATAACCATAGATTGATCCTTGTTAAATAGCACTCCGTTTTCAGATGAGTAATTTGGATTTGCCGCGTCAACCGTAATTGAAGTCAATCCAATGCAAGTTTGAAATACGTACTCATCAATGTAAAGCACGCTTGAAGGAATGATAATGCTTGGTAAGTTACTACAACTTCCAAATGCATTCGCCCCAATATAAATCACAGTCGAAGGAATGATAAAACTTGTTAAATTGGTGCATTCTAAAAATGCTTGGGTTTCGATACGAGTCAACTGACTGTCATCTAAAAATACAACCTTTGTTATGTTTGAGTTTTGGAAGAATGCACAGTATCCAATGCTTGTCACAGGTATTCCTAAATAGGTTGACGGAATGATTGGTACAGCAAAGGATCCTTTATATGCTGTTATCTGATAAGTGCCATCTCCTAAAAGTGAAAAGTTGTAATAGATAGGATCATCTGCGACTAGCAATCTCCAGATTGCATATAACGTAATATCTTCCGCTGGCATCGTAGTGAATGTATAGGTTGTTATTTGTCCTTCTGTAATTCCCCAGCCAAAAAAAACATAGCCTGTTCTAACAGGGTCTTCTGGTTTAGTGGTAGGAGTTTTATAATCTTGTGTAATATCTAGAACTAAACTACCATCATTTTCATCAAATGAAATGGTATATTGATTGATAGTGTAAGTTGGATAAATGAGCACATCTTCAGCAGGCATAGTTAAAGGCAAACTTTGATCCCATCCACTAAAGGAGTATCCTAATTTTGGTGGATAACTTGGATTTTCATGTAGTGCTAAACTTTGCCCAAAATCGTAATTTGTTGATTGAATGACATTTCCATCTAAATCTATAAATTCAAGAACGTATTGATTCAATTCCCACTTGGCATAGATTGTAATGTCTTGTAAAGGCATAACAGAAAAAGAAAATTGTACTCCAAAAGTAGAATCTTCATACCAACCCATAAATCTGCATCCATCCTTAATTGGTTCAGATGGACGATCAAGAACCGTTCCTACATCTTGAGTAATTGGATTAATCAATAGTCCTCCATTTACTTCAAAGGTTATGGTTGATGTAATGCCAGAACTATAATTCCATTCAACATCATATTGATCAATATTCCAAGATGATGCCCATGTTAAAGGTTGACTGGCTGCCTGTACATTAATTTTAATTGAACTTGCATCATCAAATGCATTGTATCCCATTTCTGTAACGGTTGATTGAATGAAAATACTTTGTAATGCACTCGCTTTATAAAAAGCGTAATTACCAATTCCTGTTAAGATGCATCCAAATTCAAAATCAATATTTTCTAAGTAAATTGCATGATAAAATGCAAATTCATTAATTCGACTTACGGTAGAAGGAACGGTAAAACTGGTATCTGTTTTACCTTCAGGGTACGTAATAAGCGTTGATTTATCGTAATTATAAAGCACACCATCAAGCGACGAATACGAGAGATTCAGTGGATCAACCACAATTGTCTCAAGTGAAGTGGCGTTGAGGAAAACCCTAGCAATCGAATTAACACTTGAAGGAATCACAATAGAGGTAAGCGCGGAAGCTCCATAAAAGGCATTGGTTCCTATTGACGTTAATTGACTTCCAGGTGAAAACGTTACAGAAGCTAATGATGTTGTCTTTTCAAAGGCTGAAATTTCAATCGATGTTACTGAACTTGGAATGACAATTTCTGATAAGTTAGTCATTCCATAAAACGCTTCTTCTTTAATCGTAGTTACCGTATTAGGAATAATGACATTCTCAACCGATTCTGACCCTGAAAAAGCTGCGTAACTAATCTCAGTAATTAATGAGGCCGGTGAAAAAGAAATCGTTTTAAGTGAAGCGGAAGGTGAGTTTTCAAAAGCCATAAACCGAATCGATGTTACTTGACTTGGAATGACATAACTTGACTCACTCTTTCCTTCGGGATAATAACATAGCCCCGTCATATCTTTTAAAAACAATACGCCATCTAGTGATGTAAAAGTGGTATTTGATGCATCCACTGTAATGGAACTTAAAGAGGTAGTTCCTGTAAACGCTCCAAAGCCAAAATAGTTGACACCACTTGGAAAATGAAGGGTTGTCAACGATGAGTTATCTGAAAAGGCAGCTACATCAATCATTGATAAAAGAGAACCAGTTTCAAAAACAACTGACGAAAGAGCGCTATCTTCTGAAAAAGCACTAAATCCAATTTTCGTCACACTAGAAGGGATGATTATACTGGTTAGACTGGTCATTCCAGCAAAAGTATTACTCTGAATTTCTGATATTTGGCTTGTTGGTTCAAAGGTTACTTGAATTAACGTTGTAGCATTTTCAAATGCTCCAGTGGCAATGATCTCCACAGAATTTGGAATTTCATAACTTATAGATGTTTTCTTAGGAGCATATTTAATTAACGTTGTCATGTCTTTTGAAAACAAGATATTATCAATTGATATATAGTTTGGATTTTGATTTGAAACCGAAATAGTCTCAAGTTCATCCATTCCATAAAATGCATCATTTTGAATGGTCGTGACAAATTCAGAAATGATAAGATTTGTAATAGATGTCTGATAAAATGCACCACTTTGAATTTCAATAATACAATCTGGAATACTGATTTGTGTGATATCTGAGTGGCGATAAAAAGCGAGTTGGCGAATTCCTACTACAGGAATGCCTAAATAACTTGATGGAATGATTAATTCTGTCTTTGTTCCAACATAAGCTGCAACAACATATTGATTATTTGCGTTTAACATGAAAATATAATCATCTGTTGAGTCTTGTACTATAATGACGCTCCAAGAAGCATAAAGATCAATATCTCCTGAAGGCATAATAGAAAATACATACTGATTTGTCAAAGCAACATCAGTGTACCATCCATCAAACTGATACCCATCCTTAATAGGATTTGAGGGTTCTGATAATCCAGTTCCTGATGGTTGAATAATGGAATCTACACTGCTTCCACCATTGGAATGAAATACAATGGTTGCATAATTTTGTAATTGTGGAGTGGAAGGAACGGTAGTTGTCGTTGAAAGAGACGTTGTTGTAGTCGTTGTTGAAGTTATAGTTGCAGTTGTAGTCGTTGTTGTCGATGGGGAAAATAAATCGCACCCACTAAGAAAGCAAACTGAAAAAACCAATACAAAAACAAAAAAAACATTTCATTTCATTATTTTCCTCCGATAAAAAAAATAAAATAATATGTAATGTTCTTATTCTACCTACATTTGAATGTTTGGTTTTAGAATATGAAGTTGTATATGCATGAATAATATTAATTCATACAAGATTGTGAATTAATTATATTACAATAAAAAAGCACAATCAATCATGTTCATTTTAAAAAATCACAATTTTTTATTGTGATTTTTATTATATTTAGTTGTATTTTGAATTAACCATTTACCAATTATAACGAAAACAAAAAATAATTCCAAAGACTGTTCATTTATCATGGCGCATTCTTCCGATAATCAAAAAACAAACGAAAATATAGAGTTTTCTATTCTAAAACAGTGGTATTTATGGGGGAAAAATTAGAGCATGAAATTTAGTTGCTAATAATTGTCTTTTATAGGGATGCTTTTTAAGAAATTTGAACCCTCTTCTTTATACTACATTATATATCAATTCAACGTACAGTTGTAGGGTATTTATAGTAAAAGGAATTCTGCCAACAGTTGAACCCATCAAGTATATTGTTTTTACTTTCACTAGTCTCAATTATGTATAGCACTCTATTCTCAAATATGGTATATTTATAATCTTCATAAAAATTAAATTTTTAAGTTGAAAGTATTTTCTCTAATATGTTTTTAATATAGTGATATCTTCTAGAATAATCATTGCCTATTTTTTCAAGTTTCAAATTGTTATCGTCGCATATCTTTTGTTTTTTTAAATCTCTTTCTATGACTATTGGATCTGTTTCGTGTTCGTTCCCATTTAACTCAATCGCAAAAACAGGAATATCATTTATTCCTTTTTTAAAAACAACGAAATCAAATACTCCTGTTTTCCCAAAATCAAATAATTCATTAGAATTAAACTTTGACAAAACAGATGAGATTTTAACTTGCTTTTCAACTTTGTAATTCACTTCTATTTCTAGCAAGTGATTAATTACTTTAAATAACTCTTTTTCCTTTTTTGAATTGTATTGTTTGTAATTTGCATGATTTAAACTATTTTCAATTTTTGAGATTTCCACTTCACTACCTTTATGAACAACATAATTCATTAATTCAAAGAAGGCGTCTGTTCCATCTGATCTGCGTTTAATATCATTAATGTCTCCTACGAATACAAATCTGTCTTTTGCTCTTGTCACGGCGACATTGATTAATTCATGATTGTTCTTTAGCCAATTATAAGTCCTGTTCAAACTGTGCTTATTAATTGCTGCCGATAGATAGATTGCTTCTTTTTCATCCCCTTGAAAAGTGTGAACTGTTCCAATAGTTACGTTTTTAAGAGTTTCTTCTTTAGAAAATGCTTCCTTTAGATATTCTGCTTGATTCCTAAACGGAGTAACAATTCCAATATCTTTATAATTATTCTCCTTAATATCTGAAATGATAGCTTCAACTTCAGCTTTTGATACATTTCTTTCTAAAGGATGTGGATTGTCATCTTGTTTGATATCTAAATATCCCAATGCTGAATAATCACAAATGTTCTTGTTCTTAATGATTAATTCGTTATCATAATACTTCATATTGCAAAAATCTACAATCTCTTTCCTGCATCTATAATGTGTTCTAAGTAAAATAAATTTTGAAAAAGAGTCCATTTCTTGCATTGTTTTAAGAATAGAGTGGTCGTTATAATTATAAGATGGATTTATATGGTAATATTGCATTAATTTTTTATTCGCTCCTTGGCTTAACGAAATAACTGGTTGTAATTGATTGTGGTCTCCTACAAGTAGTAATCTGTATCCTCTAATAATAGGTAGTAATGAATATCCTATTGAACATTGACCTGCTTCATCAATAATTACTAAATCAAAAATCGGTTCAGGTTCTCCTAATCTGTATGCTGATTGATTTGTTGAAAGTATAATTGGAAATACAGATAATAATTTTTTCATATTGTCTGATATAGAGGTATATTTATTAAATTCTTTTACTTGTTTCTCAATGTCTTTCTCATAAATAATTTTCATAAAATCTTCATAAATTGGCGTTTTTAGTTTTTTTATGTATTTTACCGATGTAAAATAGAGCCAGATAAAAAACGTGTTATCAGCAATAATTATGTTTTCAAGTATTTCTGATTCGGATTTGTTTTCCATCTTCTTAAGATTGTTTTTCTTAACATCTAGTTCTGCTGGAATTGATGTCTGAGTGTGGAAATTATTCCCAAATCCGTTGAGAAAGCTTTCTAGGGTTATTATTTCTTCTTCTAAATCAATTTTCTTCTCATATTCATCAATTAAGTTATTTATTTTGGAAAAATTACCTTTATTTCTCAATTCATGTTTTGCAAGATTTGCATCACTCACTAAATAATTTGAATATCCATCAATCATTTTTTTTATCTCTGATATTGTTCTTCTAACGTTGTCATCATTTCCTAGTCGAAGCACCGGAAAGGGAATAGGGCTTTCTTTATATTTGACTTCTGTAATTTTTTTATATATGTCATCAATAGGTTTATTATTATTTGATGTAACCAACACTGTCTGCTTATTAAAGAATGAGGAAATTAATAAATTAACAATACTTGAGGTTTTTCCAGTTCCTGGAGGGCCTTGAACATATGTAATCGGATTATTGAGAGCATTATGAATCACTCTTAATTGATCAAAATTGACATATTCATTATATATAACGATGTCTCGCTTACGTATATTATCCGTTTCTAAATTAGATGTCATCCCTCCAAAAAAAGCTTTGATAGGAATAGGCAAATTCGCTGATTCTCTTAATTTTGCAATTGCATCAATATCACGATATAATTTTTGATTTGATTTCCGAACCAAATCAAAAATCATAGGTTCGTCTGTGATTTGTTCGCCTCGTCTAAGCACGGATTGTAGAACGTTTCTTGCTTCTTCAGCGGAATTTGAGTAAATATCCATAAACTCAGTAATTTGCAAATCTAAATACGATTTGAGACTATGTTTGTATGTTCCTTTTTCATCATTAGAAAATTCTTCATTAAACTCAGTTTCTTCTGATAATATAAGACTTCTTTCAGAAGGATTGAATGAAAGATGTTTATATGCAACAACGTAAAGGCCTCTTGTCGTTACTATTGATAACATATTCATTACTAAGTCGGTTACTTTGAGTGACTTCTTTTTGTCTTGTTTGGACAATTTTTCAATTTTCCTTACCATTTCACCCATTTGTTCAAGCGATAATGTATATTTACCTTTTATTTTAGCATTCATAATCTCATCATCGTTAATTCCAGAAATCATATCTGTGTTCTTTTTATATGGTTCAGTATCATATTTGACACAAGCTTTTAGATATGTTAAAACATTATCATTATATAAATCATAATGAAGCCAATCTAGTTTCGCAAGATTAGCTTCAATATAACGAATAAGGTCTGCCGGTCTTGAATAAGTCGTTTTTTGAAGAAGTTCTGCTTTTATGATGTATTCAAAATGCAAAGGTGTATAAATAAGTCCGTTATGTGTTTCATTATGTTTATTAATATTGTATGCGTCTACTCGCAATATTCTTTTTTCTGCATCAATTGATTTAATGGCACACCAAAAAGAAGTGCTTTTTTCACCTTCTTTTTGATATTCAATTAACAACCATTTTGCTTGTTTAATAGATTCTGAAATATTAAAAGCAATATCATTCAAATTTCACGCCTCTTTTCAAAAGTATAACAAGAAAAATTATAGTTGATTTCAAAATTTATTTTTTATTTTTTTGGGTTTTGGTTTTGTTTGTGATAATGCGCTAGCCGCAATTGATTTTGTGTTTTTGCTAGTTCTTCCGTCAAGTAAAGCTTTTGATGCTTTTGATGCCACTTGAGGTGATGTTTGTTTTTTATTAATAGCCATAATTACTCCTTTCTTTATAAAATATCCGATATATGAGATAAATATCAGTAATTCTAATTATACTTATATTTCTTGTTTACAGTATATCACCAAAAATGAATATACAAAAGTTAACTTTATAAACTTATCAAAAAAAAATAAAAAGATTTTAAATTTATCTTGTTATTTTCTCAATATGATGTTTAGTCCTTACTTCTGATAAAGATGAGTTTTATTTCACATCTTTGCTTTTTTTATTATATATTTCAATTTGTTTTTTTAAGTACTTTGATTTTAATTGTTTGCTAGCTAGTAATTGTTTTGCAGGAGGTAATCTAAGTATTACTCCTAATACAGAAGCTAGTACTCTGTGACTGATTTTTTCTTCATCTCTAAAGATTAGATGTTGTAGTTTGTTTGTTTCTATCGCTTGAAGAATTAACTTTTGATTTAAGTTTACGGGTGTAAAAACTCTTGATTCTCTATGAATCAGTTCAAGTGCATCAAATGCACATGAACTATCACATACACCGCATCCGATACACATTTCTTTGTCTACTACTGCTATCTTCTTTTTACCATCAATATTCGTGCTTACTAAAGAAATGGCGTCCATTGGACAAACCTTAACACATTTACTACATCCAATACAATTTTCCTCATTAATTTCACAAATATAGTTAGAGGAGTTAATTGCATTGGTAAATCCATGTTTTTTAGCATTGGATAAGACTTCGCAACAACAAGAACAACAATTGCAAATAAAACTTACATTATTTTGAACATTTTCAGCGAATTGAACTAAGTTATGTTTTTTTGCTAATACGATGATGTCTAACGCTTCTTCTTTTGAAATCTCTCTTGCATATCCATGGCGTATTAAAGAACTATCACCTGTATTACTAATCGTAAGACATGTTTCCATAGGAGCATCACAAACTGTACCAAGATGTTCTTTTACGTGGCGGCAGTAACAAGTGCTAACACCTATTTGTTTTGCATTATGAATAATTGCAGATGTTTTCTCATAATCCATTACATAAAGTGTTTTATCTTCTATCGCTTCTTCTCTTACTAATGCTCTACCAAGAGGAGTATCAAGTGTCATTAAGCTAGTCACAAATTCATCTTCAACACATAAGTACTCATAGAATAATTCACTCAGTACTTTTTGATCTTGATGAGTTCCTATTCTCATCATTGAAAACTCAAAAAAGCCTATCATAGGTGGTGGTAGTAAATATCTTGTCTCTTTGTCTTTTTGGATATCTAGTAAGACAGCTCTTGAAGCCATATCATCTAATATTTTAGTTGTTTCTTCAATTGATATATTCCATCTTTTCTGTGCTAGTGATATACCAAAATCACCAATAGGTAACATGGATAAAAGACGAGCTTCTTCCTCTGTAAACATTACAGCAAGTATTTTATATAATGTTTCTGATTCAACAATTCCATGTGGAAAACGATCTAATCTTTCGGTTAGTTTCTTATATCCACTTCTAGCTGTATGGTGAGCCATATTAACACGTCCTTTAAATAAAAATTCATATGTCGCCTTATAATCTATGCACAATAGATTGCATTTGTAATATGTATCCTATTTTAGCATATTAAACAAATAAAGGCACTGCCTTATAAGGATAGCGCCAAAATTGTTGAATTCTATGTTCATTTTGATGGTTGTGAATCGGGTCGCATTAAAAAAAATACGATTTGTTGTTATAAACAATTAATTTATACGGTATACGTCCAAGTTATCTTTAAACGAGAGTTCAAATTCCATCACAAGTGCCATATGTGCAACATAATGCTGAGGCATTAAAATTAGCAGCACAATGCTCACGAAAATCCATATTGGCGACAAATGGGTTCAAATGGGGATATTCTGGGATTTGAATAGAAAAGTGCGTAACTAGGCTGTTTTCTCCTAGAGACGCACTTCTTTTTAAGATTCAAATCAAATTTTTATATAACAATCTCTGTATCATAAATGACTCCGTAAGTTCACTAATGTAAAGTCATGTGCATATGTGCAACACTTTGCAATCATCATATTAAGTGGATAATTCAAAGAAAGAAATTCTAAATAATGTGCGCACTTTATTGACATAGAACCCTTTCTGCTAAATATTATCTATTATAGACATTGTAATAGAATTATTATTCAATTCAAAATTAGCAATATGATACTTGAAAGTAGCTGTAGATACTTCGTTTTCAGAATATTCGAAGTAAGCAGTCATTCCACCAATTGTATCGTGATCGGTATGATGGGAAACCCATTCGTATCTATAATTCTCTTTTCGCTGATTTTGGAAATTTTTGAGTATTGAATTAAGTTCGTTCTCCAATATAACTTTTCTATATGATGATTTTTTATCATCACCACTGAAATCCTCGATTAGGAATGCGGTAGAACCTACTATTTTATTTATATCAATCTCTGTCAATTTTTCTAATTTAATATATTCAATAAATTCTAAATTATTAAATATATGCAAATCTAATCTTTTTTTCAAATTGATTTTCACAGTTTGTACAATACAGTATTTAAAAGTTTCTTCATCTAATACTGTTTGAGAATTTTCAAATGTTAAATCCGCTAACGATTTGCAATTACAAAATGATTGTGAACTAATTGAAACAATATTTTTGGGAATCAGTAATTCTTTTAAACTAGTACAATTTATAAAGACTCCTTCTTCGATTTCATTGATATTTTCTGGTAAAACCACTGTAGTTAACGAATTACAATTACGAAATGCATAACACCCTATTTTTGATATTGTTTTCGGAAAGTTTATTGTTTGTAATTCCTTACAATCACTGAACGCTTCATTGAAAATACTTGTGACCCCACTTGGAATAATTATATTTTTAAGTTTCTTACAGTTCTTAAACATGGAATCACTAATTGAAACAATAGATTCAGGCAGTTTAACATATTCGAGTTGTGTACAATTCATGAACGCTTCAGAACCAATCGACTCTAAACTATCGGGAAAAGTGATTTTTTTAAAAGATTCACAGTTGCGAAAAGCCCCTGAACCTACCTCTTTTAAACTATGAAAAAATTCAATTTCAACCAAATTACTACAATAATTGAATGCATTATTTCCTATTTCTTTTAGTTTTATAAGCGCTTCAATTTTTTTAAGTCTCTTGCAATTACAAAAAGATTCCTCATCTATCATTTCTAAACTTTCACTTGATCCAATAACCTCTTCTAATTCTTGACAACTTGAAAAACTTCGTTTTCCAAGAAATCTTAGATTATTTCCAAGTTCTAAACTTTTGCATTTACTGTCTTTGAATACTTCATTCAAAATACCAACTACTGGTTTTTCATTAAAAAAGTTTGGTATATTTATGATATCAAATTTTTTAACTGCCTTGTACTTGATACCAGATAAAAAATATCCGTCATTGCTCTCATTAGCTTTAAAATAAAATAATTTAGAAATTGTTCCTTCATTACTGTTTTTTTGTATATAGTTAATATATTCTTCTCTTGATAAAAAAGGTCTATAGTCTTCTTTCAATTTATCCATTTTCTCTATGTCTGAAATGTGCGGTTTATATCCATATTTTTCAATAAAAACAGTTTCATATTCTTGTCTTTCATTTTCGCATAAATAAGACGGTTCATAACTAGAGCCATACTTTATAAATTCTTTAAGCATGTGACTTTTCGGATAAAATCCGTATATTTCTTTAAATCTAGGAAAAGCATCTTGAGTCTCTTGTCTCGCTTGTACTCTTTCTTCATAATCTCTTTTGCTTTGACGCATCGCATTTCTCTCTTTTAATGATGGCCTTCTTTTCCAACCCATACATCCATTTCTCCTTTTTATCTTAAATGAATTTTGACACACATATAATATTGTCGTTTTTTAAAACGGATATGATGAAATAAATGGCATAACAATCAACTAAGAACCTATGTGCTTCAATAGTTTTTCGTTCGTTCGTACTTTTTGTGCAGTGGTTTGTTTTAACAAATTTTCTATAATAATGTTTACTCAATGTCTTTTAATCTATACTAGATTACTCAACAGTTTTGACCAAATATAGCAAACTTTACATTATTGATTATTATCTTTAGTCTTAGTTTTGGGAAGAATTTCTACTGAAAGTTCTATATATAGTTGACCGCCATCTTCTAACATTGATATTTTGTCAATGCTTTTGATTAAGACTTTTTTTATATCATTAGTAACATGACTATAAATAGTTTCAACAACATTGTTATTTTTAAATATCTGTGTCTCTTTACACATATAATTCGATATTGACTCAAACTCCATCCCATTTTCATTTTTTAATTCAGTAATGCTCAAATGGTACATTTGACCAATAATTCCGTTTTTTTGTTTATATCTTAATGTTGCATTGCTCATAATTCTCCTTTATTGTTATTGGTTAGTTTTATATTTTTTTTCTGTATGTTACGTATAATAATCTCAATTTAATCCACGTCATAGTTCTGAGTAATATTTTTTTATTTCTTCATGAGTTTGATTGTATAAATATAAAAATTAATTCATTTTTTGTCATATAACATGATTATGTATTCTAAGTAGACTGTTTTTCTTGCAATATTCATATCATAAAATATAGTGATGTAATTTTATGATATTTTTACTCCATGATGTGAAAATTTTCTTTTTTTCATCATATAAATCATTTTTCATCAACACTCATATAAGCTTCATAGGATGCTTTAAATAATTTTTTAAATCGTTCTCTTGCATCAAGGGGAGTAATGATTTGAGCTTGTAATCCAAACTTAAATATATAAAGGAAGATTTGAGTTTCGTTTGTTGTAAAAGTATATAGATATTTATTGTTAGGATTTGGAATGCCAATGATTGGTAAAGAATCTTCTTCATGAATGAATCTTTGTAAGCCACCATATGTGAACTTTATTATAAAGGTCTCTGTTGGTTTTGCAGATACAGTTGCTTTCTCATTAAAAAATCTTTTTAAAAACTCTTCATCTCCTAAAACTTTAAATTTTTCTTTATATTCCCTTAATTCTTGTATTGCAAGTGATTTAATTTTGATTGTATTGATAATACCACCTTCGGTATTTTTATCAGGGATTCCATATATAAGTTCTAAACTATTTTTGTCAGTTGGTTTGTATATGGCATATGGGCATAATTTCTTAACCGTTTGGTTTTCTTTATACGAAATTACTGTATGATTGATAATGGCTCTTTCGACTTTGTCAATGGTTTGTTTAAAATAGATTCTTTCTCTTACTTCTCTTGTTTGAATAGCATAAGATTCTAGTATTATTTTTAAGTAATACCCAATTCCAGATCTTGGTGCATATGCTTCAAAATAGCTCGCATCTTCTAAACTGACTAACAAAGATCTGTTTTCTTTGTTCAATTTTAATTTAAACTGGATGTCGTTTGAATACTTTTCAGCGTATTCATTAATAATATTTTTCATAATTTCATCGGTAAATTCACCAATAATTTTATAAGTGACTTTGTCGCTGAAATTATCCGTTTGAATGGCTTTTCGAATGGCATCAACTTGTTTTAAAGCGACTGATCTTGATAGTGGAAAGTCATCATAATAATTGGAAATAATAGTGTTTATAAAGCCGCTTTTATTTTTCAACTCGTAATCATCATTAAAACGAATCATATCAGCTTCAATAACTTTCATCGCATATGTCGATAAATTGATGTGCTGGCGACTCTCTTCGTTAATTATAAATCCGAAATTATTAGACATTTTCGTTCTCCTTTATACTAATGACTAATGAATGCTCATCAGTATGTCCAATGGTAATGATGATATCAGAACCCTCAACAAGACTTTTTTGCTTATTAATGATACAAGCAGGAAATATTGATTTTCCGGCGAAGGATATAACCTGTTCATTCATTAAATCTAGTTTACGCTGGTGGATCCTGGTTCTATCTGGAAGAAATGGTTCAACATCTGCTTCATGTAAAAACTCATCATAAATAGTATCCTCTATTGACATGTTTCTATAGTATTCATCTTTATCATATAAGCCCCAAAATCTTTCCATAAAATCATAATCATCTTGTGTGTAAATTAATACGTACTTCCCATCTTCAGAATAAACCACATTTTTTTCGTTGATTACTTTTTGTTTATTCTCTTCATTTAGATAATATACCTTACTTGTGTTTATTCTTCCATTGTTAAATTGGTTCATATTTTCCCTCTTTCTTATCTGTTTTTTTGTTAGAGTAATGGTTTAACTTCTTTACACTTTCATTATCTCATATTTTAATTCTGATTAATAGTACCCGCATGAATTATTTAAATGTTCATATTTTCATAGGTAAATGAGATATTTGTTAGTTCTAATGTTCATACCGAATGTCTTTTTATTAATCGATTATGTATTTATCATTTTTTTCACCCCTTTCATTGTTTAAATACTTGTATGAAGCTAGTATTTCAAGAATTTATTCTAACTTGATTTAAATGTGTATATGGCATGTCTAGGTGCATCTCTTAGTAATTTAGTAATTTGTTGAGAAATATAAGATTCAAGACTTCTTAACTTATCAGAACTGATATTTTTATTTGGACTCAATAAAACGCCTTTAAACTTATCACTTCTTGTGCTTTGATTGTCAAGAAAATGATCGCTTATCCTTATTGTTCTAGTATAGTTGTTGTTGCAGATGAGCAGACACAAACTTAAATAGATAGATTGAGACTTTTTGGAATGATTAATTTCAAATGTCATGTTATTAACGCCTTTAATTTTCCTATCCAATTTTAATTTATGGATATACGATTTAATATATTGATCTAAATTTAATAATGTCATATATAACACCCCTTCACTTTATTTTGTTGTTGAAATTGCACTAATGCTCTTTCACGCTTATATTATCTCATACTTAAAAAGTGAACTACAGTGTTAACAAATAATTATATTTTGTTCATATAATTGACCTTTTTACAATGTATTGTGATGTTATTTGTTCATATTAGATGTATTTTATTCAATCTATACTGTTGCAAGTCTACTAAATTCGTTATATGTGCCACTCACTTTAAGAGTTTAATTATTACTCTTAAAATAATCGGTATTTTGACTTGCATTTCCTCCTGCGCTTTATTCCAAACAAACATATTGCTATTTACATCGAATCATATAACAACTTTATTTATAATATTTACCTACGCGCGTGTAGGGGGTGAAAGTGTCTGAAACTTAATGAATTCTATATATGGCCTAACTAAGGTGTAAATCGACAGTGTATTTTGCGCAATTATATAAAAAAATCCAACTATATAAATAGTCGGAGAAATTGATATATAATTGATTCCCAAAATCATGATTTTCAAAAGCTGGTGCCACGTATTTTAGATGTGGGACACTCGGTCGTGACGAATTTGCAGATAAAAACTGACCGGGGGGGTATCAAATGATTAATTTACTGGTTCATTATTATCTTCAAAGAGTTCTCTTAATTCTATAGGAGTAAATCCATTATTATCATACATTCTTGTTTGATTATGTAGGTTCATAACAAGTCCAGCAAATAAATTGACCTGGATTTCATCTTTAAACTCGTAACCTCTTTGTCTAATGTATTTCATATAATCTGACATACGGTTTCCTAATATGATTTGATCGTGAATCTCTAATACATCATATCTAATATCTTCTGGTTTCTTAATCTCTACTAACTTATTTATTATAATGAATTTTTCTAGGTCTAGGAGAGGTTTCATAGGTTCGACGTAGTCATCATCTTCATATTTAAGAAACTCTTCCTTAGAGGGCAAATAACGTGGTTTATTGGATTGAATCATGAGAAGATCTTTTGCTTCTTTAAAGTCCCTATTCTCTTCTAAGAAGAAATACCCATTAGCAAGGATGTTTTGTCTAAATGATAAATCAACCTCATCAATGCTTGATAATAGTTCAAGTAGAGGGATTGCTTCTTCTTTGGATAATGTTTCATTTTCATAGTTATTACATACTGATATGAAATCATCAAGTTTAATGACACCATAAAGATTGATAGCTGCAAAAGCATATCTTTTGATTAGGACTAATCTATATTGTTTTGGATTGGATGTTTTATTTGCCATGAGATAATTTTCTCTTCTTTCTGAGTTCTATAAATACATAAACGGCATTTGGTATTAACATGATCAATATAAAGATAATGATTACTCCGATTTCATAGATCATAAAAGTCCTCTTTTGTGTTCTGTAATATATCTGATTATTCCATGTATCCGAGTTTTACTAGGAATGGCTTAATATATGAATCAATTCTAAAAGAACGTGATAATAAGGAGTTTATACAGAATAATGAGCAAATCTTCATTGCCTTCTTTTTATTAGCATCAACGTACCATGTTGAAAAGCCGTCCATTTGAAAAGTGATTTTCCACTTGTTATCTGAAGTTTTTTCATCATTGATATCAAGTTCTTTATAAAATCCTAACCTTTTCAATTCGTTTAGTTTGGATTTGCCATTATTTTCATTTAAGTCATGCAGAAAATCTTTAATCGTAATCTCTTCTTTGTTTTCTCGTATTTTCTTATGTGCCAAAAGGGCAATTTGAAACAACGAATCTATTTTAGTTTCATAAGTTCCTGCCACCTCATAGTCGCCAAACTTTATTGTCGCTCTATAAGACTTGACCCCACCATTTTTAATGAGTTTTATAGAATGATTTAAATCCTTAACCTTTTTTAATTTGCACCATCTTTTAACATACAAAAATGAGTCAAAACCACTATGATGTAAATACGCTCTTGGTGACAATAAATAATCAACTATTTCATAAAGTTCATTTTCATTGAAAAATGAGTCTACAGCTATAGCGCCGACAATACTTTCTAGTAGGTCACTCTTGAAAGACTCTTGGATAACTTCATTTTGACCTAATGGAATAAATTGATCTAATCCAAAATCCTCCATAACAGAAGCAAAATTGGCATTTTCAACAATTAGTGACTTTAGTATTGTTAATTCACCAGGATTATACTTGCTATTTAGACCTTGATTATCACTAGACATTGTTCCATTAACCAGGATTCTAGTGATTTGATATTCGATAACTCTATCTCCAACAAATTCGAGTACTTCAGAATCACGTCTATCTGGCTCACTCGAAAAAGCACTTCTTGTGAACGCTTGAGTCAATAATGCTTTATTCGTAAAAGTATAGCCAAGAACTTCTTCAATATGACTAATGTCTTTTTCATCCATATTGACTGATTCTCCTCCCAAAATTCATATAGTCTTGATTAATTTAGTATGTTATTTCTATTGCCGTTCACTGTGGTTTTAGCCATGTGATTGGCATACCCACAATATGTCCTATAAAGGATATATAAAAGGTAGTCTTTGACCTACAAAAGGTATGTTGGTGATGGCGTTCACATACATTATCGGAATAATTTTTTTCGCCTCTAAACTATTAATACTCAACATGGAAATTTGTTATGGCAATATTGAAAAAAACTTATCTTGAACAAGTGAAAAATCAATGTCAT